>JAITTH010000069.1 GCA_031287295.1 Eubacteriales Family XIII. Incertae Sedis bacterium | reverse complement strand
CTTCGTAGATGGTACAGATTTTTGCGTCGCGATAGAAACGCTCAACATCCATGCCCTTCAAATATCCGTTTCCACCGTGAATCTGTAGGGCGTCGTTTACGATCTCAAGTGTACATTCTGATGCAAACGATTTTGCCATTGCAGCTTCCACGCCATAGGACGCATGTGCATCTTTTAATGCTGCTGCACTGTAGATCATGAGTCGGCTTGCACGGAGTTTTGTGGCCATTTCTGCGATTTTAAAAGAGATAGCTTGTTGGAAAGCGATTGGTTTTCCAAATTGCACACGTTCTTTTGCATAGGCGACAGCGGCTTCAAAGGCACCTTGTCCAATGCCGAGTGCTTGTGCTGCGATGCCGATGCGTCCGCCATCAAGCGTTGCCATGGCAATGCGGAAGCCTTCGCCTTCTTGACCGAGAAGATTTTCTTTCGGTACTTTTACATTGCTGAAAATAAGTTCCGCTGTGGACGAGGAACGGATACCCATCTTGTCGTAATGATCGCCAAAGGTGAATCCGGGCCAACCTTTTTCAACGATGAATGCACTGATTCCATGTGTGCCAATGCCGGGGGTTGTCAATGCAAATACAACGTAGGTGTCTGCTTTATCAGCGTTGGTGATGAATATTTTGCCACCGTTCAAGATGTAGACATCGCCATCCAGTTCTGCCGTCGTTTCGGTTCCGCTGGCATCTGACCCTGCATTTGGTTCCGTAAGACCGAATGCTCCGAGTTTTTCGCCTTTTGCCAGTGGCACGAGATATTTTTTCTTTTGCGCTTCCGTTCCGAATGCGAAAATCGGATAAGATCCAAGCGAAGTATGTGCCGATAGAATGACGCCTGTACCGCCGTCAACCCGAGCAAGTTCTTCTACTGCGATGGCATAGCTGATATTGTCCAGTCCTGCTCCACCGTATTCTTTGGGATAGGGGATTCCCAGATACCCCATTTTGCCGAGCTTTGCAATCGCCTCTGCCGGGAAGCCGTTTTCTTTGTCAAGTGAAAATGCATGTGGCTTGACTTCAGTTTCGGCGAACTCCCTGATGATACGGCGAAGCGCTTCATGCTCATCCGTGGTTTTGTACAACATTCGTGGTTCCTCCTTTTGTGATAGTGCCGGATTCAGTTTCAAAAAGTAATTGATACACAGATTTGCCCTCAAGCAACGAATTCATTTGTTGTTGAACGGCATAAAGATTTTGGTGCACGATGCACGTGCCGTTCTGTTCTGTCCATTTGCACTGAAAATCTGGCTGCATACAAATACTAATTTCTTGTTTTTTGTCGAGGATATTAAGTAGGTCAAAAATACTGATGCTCTTTAAGTCTGCAATCAGCTCTACGCCTCCGTCTATGCCCCGCGTGATTCGAACCAGTCCTCCGGTTTCCATTTTTTTTAATATGCGATAAGCAAATTGCTGAGGGAGAAATTCGTTTTCGCATATTTCCTTGGTGTAGATCTTCCCTTTACCGAAAAGTGCGCGAAGAATCCGCATGGAGTAGTCAGTTTCTCTTGTGATTACCAGAGTAAACCCCCTTTCTTGAAGTGAAACGGTGCGCGAAATGATGTTGTTTTGTATGCTCACTATAGTATACTGGACAAAGATTGTCAAGATTAAAATAGGACAGAATCCACGTGTTTTTTTTACAGAAAGAAAGAGGCTATTTATCTTGTATTTAGGTAATTATGACATTCTAACGCCGCACGGCGACCTTCAAAAATTGCCCAGACGACAAGGCTTGGACCGCGTCTCATGTCGCCTGCCGTAAATACGGTGAGCAGATTGCTTTTATGTCCGTTCTCTTCTGTTGCAATATTGCCCCGCGCATTGGTTTCCAAATTTAATTGATCGATGAGTGTTCGTTCCGGACCGACAAAGCCCATGGCTGTTAGGACGATATCGGCAGGTCGTTCTTTCATCGATCCGGGGATATCGACCGGGAACATGCGTCCGTTGTCGTTTTCCCATCGAACTTTTACCGTACGGACGGCGGTTACCTTGCGCCCGTCGCCAACGATTTCTTTGACGGTTGTTTCATATTCACGCGGATCTTCTCCGAACAGCTCAATGGCTTCGTGCTGTCCGTAGTCCGTTTTGCGCACGCGCGGCCAAAGTGGCCAAGGGTTTCCGGACGTACGTTCCGCCGGAAGTTCAGGCATAATTTCATATTGTTTGACGCTTTTCGCACCTCTGCGAATGGCCGTACCGACGCAGTCTGTTCCGGTGTCTCCGCCACCGACGACAATGACGTTTTTCCCTTTGATGTCGGGTAGTCCATCGATCGGTTTTTTGTCGAGGAGATTTTTGGTGGAACGCGTCAGGAAGTTCAATGCGGTCATAACACCAAAAATATCCTTACCGGGAACATCCAGCGTGCGCTCTGCCGTGGACCCGGCACAGAGGACAATCGCGTCAAAGTCTCGAACCAGTGAGAGAATGGGGTAATCCAGTCCGACTTCGGTTGAAAGATTAAACTGGATGCCTTCTTCTTGCATAATCGTCACGCGATTTAAAATCAGTTGCTTGTCGAGTTTCATGTTCGGAATGCCGTACATGAGAATGCCACCGGGACGATCGGCGCGCTCGAAAACGGTGACGGTGTTTCCGAGGCGGTTCAGCATGTCTGCACAGGCAAGTCCGGACGGACCGGAACCCACGACGGCAACATTCCTTCCGGTGCGCGCACTTGGAATCCGCGGTTCTATCTTGCCCTTCGCGAGCATTTCATCCACGATGAGACGTTCGATTTCTTTGATGGAAACAGGTTCTTCGTGTTCGCCTAACGTGCAGGAGCCTTCGCAAAGTGCAGGACAGACGCGTGAAGTAAATTCAGGAAACGGATGGGTCTTGGAGAGTCGATGGTAGGCTTTTTCGATTTCGTTGCGATAAACCAAATCATTGACTTCCGGGATGAGATTTGAAAGAGGACAACCAATGGATGCACCGTCTACGATTCTACCGGTATGGCAAAAAGCAACCCCACAGTCCATACAACGTGCGCTTTGTTGGTGCAGCGACTCATAA
Source organism: Eubacteriales Family XIII. Incertae Sedis bacterium (assembly GCA_031287295.1). Taxonomy (GTDB): domain Bacteria; phylum Bacillota; class Clostridia; order Peptostreptococcales; family Anaerovoracaceae; genus JAISTV01. The sequence goes on along the minus strand of JAITTH010000069.1, from coordinate 8,585 downwards.
GGCTGCGCGATGACAAATTCATTAAAATCTTGAATGCGCTCTTGGATTGCACGATGCCCTGCATTCACTCTTTTGTATTCTAAAAATCCGGTTGGTTTTCCCATTTCTCTTTCCTCTTTTCGACGTTATCGCCTTTATTTTGCTTCCGCTTCTGCTTTTTTTGCTGCCTTTTTTCGTTCGCTCATAACTCTCCGATATTCGTTCGGGTATACCTTAATGAAGTCTTTGGAGATGTTTTCCGGGTTTTCAAGCAACTGTTTCGCGATCGTGCTACTCGTGTAGGCAGCATGTTTTTTCAAAAGCATGGTAAGTTGTTCGACATCTTCCTCGTCAAGCTTTGTGAGCGAAACCATAGCAGGATTGCATCGCTTTTTGAAGTCACCGTCTTCGTTAAGGACGAAGGCAAAACCGCCGGACATTCCTGCGGCAAAGTTTCTCCCTGTTTTCCCGAGTATTACAGCAACGCCACCCGTCATATATTCGCAGCCATGGTCGCCGACGCCTTCCACAACAGCGGTTGCGCCACTATTCCGTACACAGAAACGCTCACCTGCCAGACCGCGGATAAAGACTTCTCCCGAGGTCGCCCCATAGAGCGCGACATTTCCGATGATTACGTTTTGGGAAGGATCAAACGTTATTTCGTCCGGGGGCATTACGATGATGCGTCCGCCGGAGAGACCTTTTCCGGCGTAGTCGTTGCAGTCGCCGTGCAGCTCAAGCTCCACGCCATTTGTTAAAAATGCACCGAAGCTGAGACCGGCAGAACCATCGAATCGCAGATGAATGCTGGCGTCCGGCAGCCCATCCGGTCCGTGTTTTCGTACAATTTCCCCGGAAAGCATCGCACCTACCGTGCGGTCGCGGTTCGTAATTTGAAGTGAATAATTTGCCTTGACGCCCGGGCTGTTGATTGCTTTGTCGCACAGCGAAATGAGTGTACTTTCGTCGAGTGTGCGACTCAGTGCATGATCTTGTGGCTGTGTAAAATACCGTGCTCCTGCGCTGTCCACAGACTTAGGTTGGTAAAGGAGACGCGCCAAATCGACGGTTTTGGATTTTTCATTGATGATCGGATGAACCTGCCGTAATAGCTCGACATGTCCGACCAGTTCGTTGAAGTTGCGGACACCGATTCTCGCCATCCATTCGCGAACTTCTTCCGCGAGGAACAGCATGAGGTTTTCCACGAATTCCGGACGCCCTGCAAATTTTGCACAGAGCTCGGGATTTTGCGTAGCGATACCGACGGGACAGGTATCGAGGTTACAAACACGCATCATATCGCATCCCAATACAACGAGCACCGCCGTTGCAAAGGTAAATTCCTCTGCCCCGAGTAGGGCAGCAACGATGATGTCTCTGCCGGTGAGCAGCTTCCCGTCTGTTTCCAGAACAATACGATTGCGCATATTGTTGATGAGCAAACTTTGATGGGTTTCAGCGATCCCCAGCTCCCAGGGAAGTCCTGCGTGACGAATGCTCGTGCGCGGGGCGGCACCTGTTCCGCCGTCATAGCCACTTACAACAATGACATCTGCAAGGGCCTTTGCAACCCCGACGGCAATGGTGCCAACGCCACCTTCCGAAACGAGCTTCACGCTGATGCGCGCATTTTTGTTGGCGGCTTTCAGATCGCGAATGAGCTGCGCGAGGTCTTCAATGGAATAGATGTCGTGGTGTGGCGGAGGTGAAATGAGTTCGACGCCGGGCGTTGAATGCCGCGCCTCAGCCACTTTGGGATAGACCTTTCGCCCGGGGAGATGTCCGCCTTCACCCGGTTTCGCGCCCTGTGCGATTTTAATTTGAATTTCCTGCGCGTTGTTCAGATAGTGCAGCGTTACGCCGAAACGTGCAGATGCGACCTGCTTAATGGCACTGGATCGATTGAGCCCGTCGTTTCGAATGATGAATCGTTCAGGCAATTCTCCGCCTTCTCCCGTATTGCTTTTTGCACCGAGACGATTCATGGCAATGGCGATGCACTCGTGTGCTGCCTGACTGATGGAGCCATATGACATGGCGCCGACCTTAAATCTCTTAACGATGCTCTGTGCCGATTCTACCGTATCGATCGGGAGCGGCTTGTTTGCCTCGACAATCGAAAGCAACCCACGAATGTTTTTGAGCTCTCTTGTGCGTAAATTGACGCAGGAAGTGAATTTCTTAAACATCTCATAGTCATGGCGACGGCAAGACTGTTGGAGGTAGTAGATGTTTTCCGGATTGTAGAGGTGATATTCTCCATTTGCACGCCATTTGTATTCGCCGCCTGCATCCAGTCCGTCTTCTTTTGTAAAGGGATCAAACGCTTGCGTGTGGCGCAGCTTTGCCTCTTCCTCAATTTCTTTGAGGCTCAGACCGCCGATGCGGGATGTGGTCCCTGTAAAGTACTTTTCTGTCACGTGATTGTTGATGCCAAGCGCTTCAAAAATTTGTGCACCGTGATAGCTTCTTATCGTCGAAATGCCCATTTTTGACATGATTTTCACAATGGTTTTGGTCATCGCTTTGCGGTAATTCTCTATGGCCGTTTGTGCATCCATGGTGAGCCATGCTTGTTCTGCCATGTCGGAGAGTGTGTCGTAAGCAAGCCACGGGCAAATGGCTTCTGCGCCGTACCCGATGAGCAGGGCAAGGTGATGTGCCTCACGAGCTTCACCCGTATCGACCACGATGCTGATCTTGGTTCTCTTTCCGATTTTCACCAAATGGTGATGCAACCCGGCTGTTGCCAGGAGAGAAGGAATCGGAACCTTAAAAGGGCTCGCCCCGCGGTCGGATAATATGATGATGTTGTATCCGTTGTCCATGACGTTGTCTACCGCAAGGAAGAGATCGTCTAAGGCACGTTTAAGCCCATTTTCCTCTCGTTTGTTGAACAAAATGGGTAGGGTGATGCTCTTGTTGAATTCTGTATTCAGTCCGTAAAGCTTCTGCATGTCTGCAAAAGAAAGAATCGGTGTCGTGTGTCGAATGACACGGCAACTTTCGGCGTCCGGTTCAAGCAGGTTGCCGGCATGTCCCAGGTGAATATCCGAGGAAGTTACAATCTGCTCCCGGATTGCATCGATCGGCGGGTTCGTGACCTGCGCAAAAAGCTGTTTGAAATAATTGAATAAAAGTTGCGGGCGGTTGGAAAGCACGGCAAGCGGTGCATCAAAGCCCATGGACGCAATGGGATCGTCCGAATCGGTCGCGATACCTTTTAGCGTGAGGTTTAAGTCTTCCCAATTGTAACCGAAGACCTTTTGTTCTTGAATGAGTGGCAGCGCGGGTGTGTCGAGTTCTCGGTTTGCCATCAAGAGTTCTTCCTTGATGATGGCTTGTTCGTATGGAATGTTGACACCTTTCTGTTGTTTGCTTCGCAGATAGGATGCCCAGGTTTCCCCGGGATGGTCTGTTTGCGGCAAATCATCAAGCTGAATCAGATTTTTTTTCACCCACTCTTTATACGGCTTTGCGGTTGCCGCTGTGGTTTTGATTTCTTGATCTTCTATGATTCGTTTTTGTTCCGTATCGATAAGGAGCATACGACCGGGACGCAGACGATCCTTTTTAACGATTTCTTCCTGCGGAATCTGCAAAACACCAACCTCGCTTGCGAGAATGAGTGTATTGTCCTTCGTAAGATAATAACGGGACGGTCGCAGTCCGTTTCGGTCGAGTGTTGCGCCTGCGATTTTGCCGTCTGTAAAGCAGATTGCTGCAGGACCATCCCACGGCTCCATAAGACAACTGTTGTATTCATAGTAAGAACGCGTTACCGGGTCCATTGCCGTATTGTTTTCCCACGGCTCCGGAATGGTAATCATAATGGCTTCTTGAAGTGGATATCCTGCATTTACCAGCAGATTCAGGAAGTCATCCAACATGGCAGAATCGCTGCCGTCTTCGTTGATTACCGGGATGATTTTTTTGATGTCATCGCCGAATTTCTCTGAGGTCAGGATCGCTTCTCTTGCCTTGACCCAGTTCACATTACCGCGAATCGTATTGATTTCACCATTATGAATGAGGTACCGCATGGGGTGCGCACGTTCCCAACTTGGGAAAGTGTTTGTGGAGAATCGTGAATGCACAAGGACAATGGATGCCTTTACGTCGGTATCTTTTAAGTCGAGATAAAACGTATTCAATTGATCCGGAAGGAGCATGCCTTTATAAACAATGGTTCGACAGGAAATGCTGGACAGATAAAAGTATAGGTCGCGATCTTGTTCGCCGAGGCGAATACGCATATGAGCAATTTTGGAAATGATGTAGAGTTTTCGTTCGAAATCGTCTTCGGTCATGTCTTTGGGTTTCGCAATGAAGATTTGACGAATGCCCGGACATACTTCCCGTGCGGTTTTTCCGATGCGTGTATGGTTCGTCGGTACTTGACGATCGCCGAGAACCGTAAGCCCTTCGCTTTTGACGATGGAAGAAAAGGTGGCAACTGTACGGTCAAATCGATCCGGTTCAGGCGAGCCAAACATCATGGCAACGCCGTATTCACCTTCGTTGGGGAGATTAATTCCTGAGTTTGTCGCTGTTTTTTTGAAGAAAAGATGCGGGATTTGAAATAAGATGCCGGCACCGTCTCCGGATTCAGGTTCGCTGCCGATGCCCCCGCGATGTGTAAGGTTGGCCAGAACCTTTACAGCATCGTTAATTAATTTGTGCGATTTGTGTCCATCAATGTTCACAAGCATTCCGATGCCACAGGCATCATGCTCAAATTTCGGTTCATAGAGACCGGGATGTTGGTGAATCATCTCTTGTTGGCCGGATTCCGTTTTCATATGGATTCCCCATTTCTTTGCGTTTCCCCAAGGTTTTTAGCGGATATGTGAGTAGCCTCATGTGACAAAGGAATAAACAGTTCAAAGGCTAAAATCAATTATACGACACGCGGAATAAATGTGTCAATATTGCAAATATTCTGACAATCAAACCGTTTCTGGACCCGTGTTATACTGAAATGGATGGATTCCCCGGAAGAAGAAGGGTAGAAGAGGAGGCGTAAAAAATGAAACATCCAATGCGGAAAAGCAAGAAGGAAATCACAGATATTGAACAAATGATAGAGGTTTTAGATACCTGTAAGGTCTTTCGCCTCGCTGTTATCGACGAAGGTGTACCCTACATCGTACCGTTGAATTACGGATATACGTTAGAGGACAATCAGCTCACGCTGTATTTCCACAGTGCCGGTGAGGGGCGCAAGATTGACGTATTAAAAAAGAATCCACGCGTTGCGTTTGAAATGGATTGTGGGTTTGAACTTATCAAAGGGGAAGTCGCTTGCGATTTCAACAATAAATATCGTAGCATTACAGGCACGGGAATCGCGGAATTTCTCGAGACAAACGAGGAGAAGCTTGTTGGACTGGAAGCACTCATGCGACAATACGATGCAAGCAAACTCGGCACGTTCAAAGAAGAGGTTGTGTCGCGGACCTGTGTTGTACGAATTCGTGCAGAAGAATACGCCGGAAAGCAGCTCGTTTAGACACAAAAGCTTAGACGCGAAACCTTAAGCGAAGAGGATTTCTCGCTAATAGAAAAATGCGAAGGCGACGGATGTAAAGATCATTGCGATGATGAGAATGATTGCAACAATGGCAAATGTTTTTTTGGTTTTTTGTTTCATCTCTATATAATCTCGATGCTCAATTTACTGCGTCCTTCGGCAAGCCCTTTTAGGCTTATATTATAGTCGATGTCCAAGGTTCCTTCCCCGGTATCCAAAATATGGTTGTCGATCTTGTTGGTGAGGACTTCCATCTCAACAGAACCAAACGGCGTGTCGTAATAGCCGTTGAATCGTTTGCCTTTTTCAAATTCAATGGCAGTTTCGATACCGACATCTTCACCGAAGCGTTTCATCTTGATCTTGTCGCCTGTAATTTTCAGGCTTGTTGTGCAGCCTTCCATGCCGGAAAATTCACTTTCTTCGTAGACCAAGTACAGAGAATACCCCTTTTTAAAGAAGCGCCCCTCTGTAATGAATTCCATCTGTCCGTCCAGGTCGGTATCTTCGGAACGGGTTCGAATCTGATTACCGATGATTTTTAAGAGAATATCTTTCATATCCGAGTTCAATGATCCTTTCAATGAGGTCTGGGTAAGCAAGTCCTTTTTCGCGCCAAAGCAGAGGGAACATGCTGTACTTCGTAAATCCGGGAATGGTGTTGATTTCGTTCACGTAAATTTTGTCCGTTTTTTCATCCCAGAAAAAATCCACACGCGAAAACCCGGTGGCATCTAAAGTCTTGTAAGTTTCGACAGCCGCCTCACAAATACGGTCTGCGACAAGCTGCGGAATCTTTGCGGGAATTTCGATTTTCGTGGCATTTTGATTTTTGTATTTTGCATCGTAGTCATAAAAAGAGTTTGTCGTGAAGATTTCGCCAACGACACTCGCAAGGGGATTTTCGTTCCCAAGAATCGCCGTTTCCAGTTCTCGTCCCGTAATCGTTTCCTCGACGAGCACTCTTCTGTCGTACTGAAGTGCCATCTGAATTGCCGCAATGAGTGCGACCCGGTCAGCTGCCTGAGAGATACCAACACTTGAGCCCATATTGGCGGGTTTGACAAAAAGGGGATAGGGCAGTTCCTCTTCAATTTCTGCGAGCACTGCGTCCGGATTATGATCATAGGAGAATGCGGCAAAGGCAACATGTTTGCAGACCGGCAATCCTGCACGAATCAGAAGTTCCTTCGTGAAGATCTTGTCCATCGTCACCGCGGAGGCACTGACCCCACATCCGGCATAAGGGATATCCATCATTTCAAACATGCCCTGAATGGTACCGTCTTCACCGAAAGGTCCGTGCAGTAAAGGGAACGCGAAATCAATCATTCCGGGAATCTCGCCAAAGTGTAATGCGCGACTCGATCCAAGGTCATTCCTTGTCTCGGGAATGATGGAAGAGAAGCGCGGATCGCTGAACGAAACAAGATCCTTCATATCGGCATCAATAAGAAACCATTCGCCTTTCCGGTTGATGCCTATGGGCAAAACCTCGTAAAGACGACGATCAATGGCGGACAGAACCGATGCTGCTGAAAGCACGGATACATCATGTTCGCCGGATTTTCCTCCAAATAGAATACCAATTTTCTTCATGTCCCGATTATAGCATGACGAACAGAACCCCTGCAACTGACAAGGATGTTACTTGACTAGATGCCTTTCACCACTCGGAGCGTCCGTGCGACGATCTATGAAGTAATTGCTTCCGGGCATCGTTTTCAGCTTCTTTTTCAAGTCTGATGCAATGTCGCCCACTTCAACATAGGTATTGATTTCGCGACGTTCATTCGTAATGACGGCAAGAGAAATTGTCATGAGCGGGAAAGTATCGATTTCGCTTTTGCGGTTTTTCGTTGTGATGCAACCCCGTTCACGGTCTTCTTCATTATAAAAACTGAGGACTTTCTCATCGAATTCCGCGATGATTTCTTGACAGATTCGCTCAGCTTTGTCTGCCGTTGAAATCACAATAAAATCGTCACCGCCAATGTGACCCACAAAATCATCACTGTTTCCGAACAGTGTGACCTGGTCTTTCAAGATGTCTGCGGTGAGAATGATGATGCGATCTCCGTTTGAAAATCCGTAGACATCGTTATAGGCCTTAAAATTGTCGAGATCGATGTAGATGACGGCAAAACCGACGCCTCTGGCGATTCGTCCGATGGTTTCTCTTTGAATCTCGAGGTTTCCGTTTAGACCTGTAAGTGGGTTGGCATTGCGGTTTCGGTCGATTCGTCGAAAGATGTTGCGAATACGCGCCAAGAGTTCTCTTTCATTGAAGGGCTTTCGAACATAGTCATCTGCGCCGAGTTCCAATCCGATCAGTATATCTTCTTGAGAATCTTGAGAAGTGATCATGATAATGGGCATGAGGTTGTTGCTTTCAGATTCGCGAAGAATGCGACATATTTCAAACCCACTGAAATCCGGCATTACAATATCAAGAAGAACCAAATCCGGTTTTTCCAACTTGACGAGATCGAATCCTTCAGATCCCGTGCTCGCTTCAATGACGTCATACTCTTTATTCAGGGTGAGTTTCAACTGACCCCGGAAAAAAGGACTATCATCAACAATCAATATTTTTTTTGCCATTTCATACCCCAATGCATAGCTATAGGCAATAATACTCTTTTTTTATGCATTTATCAAATAGATTGATGATATTGAAATACGATTGAAATACGATCACGATAAAAGGGGTGCAAAACAGATCAAACAACCGTAATCTTTGAGTATCGCTTTGAGCAGCCGAACATCATCGGGAAGCGTGTGCATATGCTCTGCGAGATAATAGGCAACAATGGTCGGACCGCTTCCGCTCATTTGTACATGATCTGCGGTTACTGTGTTTTGAACGATGTTGAGAATTTCTTGAATTTTCGGATGCAGAGATATGGCTGGGTCTTGCAGTGCATTTTTCATGTTTGCGAGAAGAAGTTTGGTGTCGGGAGCTCCTTTTTGGGATAACGCTTTTCGTAATGCCGTTGTATCGGATACCATGCCCCTGTGTTTGCCGATGTCAAACTGCCGATAGACGGTAGGGGTCGATACCGTG
>JAITTH010000039.1 GCA_031287295.1 Eubacteriales Family XIII. Incertae Sedis bacterium | reverse complement strand
GAGCCTTTGTGGTAGACTTGATGTTCCAGATGATGAGATTGAGTCCAAGTGCCTCCGAAATGGAACGCGCAAGTACCGTTTTCCCTGTTCCCGGCTCTCCTTTGATGAGCAACGGTTTTTCTAACGCAATGGAAACGTTTACGGCATTCTGCAACTCCGGCGTAACGACATAATCCGCACTGCCTTGAAACTTTGTAAAATTCGTCATTTTTCTTTTCCTCCAAATAGACTCATCGACATAAGGGCAACAAACCCCAATATACCCGTAATGATGGCAGAGACGATGACAAGCGTGCCACCATGTCCGGAATAGGCATCAAGGATTTCCTTTACGACCACCAAAAGCGACCCCAACATAAAACCAATGATCATCATGTAAGTTGACTGTGGATGCATGGACATAAGACGATCCATAATCTTCGCCGTCATGACAACGCCGATGAGTGTTCCTGCGGCAAATGGCGCAAGATACGGGATGTTGACATCGGAAATTGCACTTAATATCGTTTGGTAAATTCCAAAGATTACCAGTACGTAGCTTGCACTGATTCCGGGCAAAACCAACGGAATAGAGAAAAACAAGCCCACAACGAAGAGCACCACAGTGGCAACAACACCGGCACGATCGGGTCCCGGAATAAGTCCTGCCGGAATGAATTCGAAACCGACGCCAATGCCCACACCAAACAAACAGCACAGCACGCTAAACGGCTTCATATGCGCCCTGCCCCGCTGCGGCACCAAGCCTTCTATCGGCATCCCATCCATAAGAAACTCACCCGGCGACCTTTGATCCGAATAAAGGCAAAGCCTAAAAAGCGGAATCGTTCCCGCCAGAACCGCACCGAACACAAAACTCAGAACCTGGATTTCCCATTTTTCATAAAGCCAAGACATCGGGGTGGAAAGCGTTAGGATGCCAAGGAATCCGCCCCCTCCGGCCGTGAGCAAAACCAAAGCGCTTTTCTTGGCATTTGCGCGAAAACGGCTCACCGCAACGATGAGCTCGTCATAAATATTCATCAGAATCGCCATGGTACCGCCGCTAACGCCGGGAATGAGCATGCTGGCACCGATGAAAAATCCTTTCAGGAACCGTATAACACTATTTCGCATTTGTTTTATCTTATTTACCTTTGTCGATTAGTACCATATACGGTAACCCCAAGCAGCTATGGATCCGAAAATACTGACCATCACAATGAGGGTAACAATCAAAATGGCAAGGCCCGCAATCGCAATGAGGAAAGCGACAAATCCTGCTCGATTCCAAGTTTCTTGTGTCGCTTCAAAAGTTTTCAGGTCTTTGAAATGCCCGGATTTCCACGCCCATTGGTTGCCGAGAGCACCACACACGAATGGCCACACCAAATTCAACAACGGAACCAGGCATAAAAGGGTCAGGTAGGCGCGATTGCCGACGCCCCAAATATAAGTATACATGAAAGCCCCCCAGTTCCATTTATGAACCTGCGGTGGCATCGCATACATATTCGGATCGGGTCCCTGCTGTTGATAGGTCACATTGGGTGGTGGCTGCGGTGGCACATAGGCACCCGCCTGTGATGCCTGCGGTTCGGACTGATACGGCGGCGGTGTCTGCGTAAAATTGTTGTCGGCTATGGGTTGCCCTGTGAAAGGGTCGAATTTATTGTTTTCCATCATAATATTCTCCTTTGAATCTCTTCTACCTGTTCATTCTATTATCAATCTATAATAATAATCGTATCTCGTCAAGCAACCGCGCAACGCACGCTTCCTCCGAAACGGAATCCACTTTTTGCCCGTTTCGAAACAACACCGCATTGCCACGCCCGCAGGCAATTCCCACATCGGCATGAGAGGCTTCTCCCGGTCCGTTCACCGCACACCCCATGACCGCAACCGTAAGTTTTTTTCCTTCGCCTCTCTTTCGACGATCTGCTTCCAAATCGACAAGTGCCGCATTGACCCGGCTTGCAATCTCCGGCAAGTTGACCCGGCAACGTCCACAGGTAGGACAGGAGATGAGGTTGATTGCGTTCGGCAGCAAGTCGATTGACGCAAGAATGTCCTGCGCCACCGCAATTTCTTCCACCGGATCTGCGGTAAGAGAAACACGGATCGTATCGCCGAGCCCATCCAGAAGCAGCGCACCGATGCCGACTGCCGATTTGACAAGCGCCCGGTTACCAACCCCGGCTTCCGTGATGCCGATATGAAACGGTATTTCCGTCTTTTCGGCAAGAATACGAAATGCCTTCGTATTATCTGTAACGTTCGAAGACTTGATGGAGATGATGAGGTCGTCGAAGCCCATCTGACGAATTTGATCGATGTTCCGTTCGGCACTTTCTGCAAGAGCTTCCGGCACAGGTCCTCCGTACTTTTGCAGCAAATCTTTCTCCACAGAACCGCTGTTTACACCGATGCGAATCGGTATTCCCACCGTCTTTGCATGCGCAACCACCGCACGGATCTTGTCTTTTTCGCCGATGTTGCCGGGATTGATTCGAATCTTATCCGCCCCCGCATCCATGGACGCAATCGCCAATCGATAATCGAAGTGAATATCTGCGATGAGCGGAACATGTGTTTTCTTTTTGATTTCGGCGAAGGCAGCTGCCGCCTCTGCATCCGGCACCGCCAAACGAATCAGCTCACACCCCGCCTCTTCTAAGCGCAGGATTTGCGCCACGGTTGCCGCCACATCACGCGTGTCTGTATTGGTCATAGACTGGATGCGAATCGGAGAATCGCCACCGATGCAAAGACCTCCACATGTAATTTTTTCTGAATATCTTCTCATTTTAATATAAATCGATCCACGTCAATGACCGTGATGTAAATCATCAGCGCAAACAGGAGCAGAATACCGACCAGATGAATCTTCGCTTCGAGGGACTCGCTGATGCGCTTCCCCGTAAAAAGGCGAATGATGAGAAATACGATGCGTCCGCCGTCAAGCGCAGGCAACGGCAACAGGTTTACAATACCGAGATTGAGGCTGATAAGCGCCGCAAGCTGAACAACATAGACAAATCCCCCTTTTGCAGATTCACCCACTGCCGTCACGATACCGATGGGTCCTGTGAGCTGATCGATGCCGGCTTTCCCGGTGAACAGATCGCCGATGGTCTGATACATGAGTTTCATCATGCGTCCGCACGCCAAAACGCCCTCGCCAAACGAACGGAAGAAGTAGGTGCCCCCGCGCCGAAACTCCGGCGTAATGCCGATGATGTACGCACCGGTTTCCTCACTTTGAATCATCTTGGCATCAATGGTTTTTGTTGTTCCGTCCGCCGTTTCGAATTCGATTTTGACAACAGGAGGCACTTTGGCATCGCTCTTTTCATACGATTTGTTCACCTCTGCAATAAAGGCATTGATGTCTTCCCATTTTTTGATTTTTGTTCCGTCCAGTGACAAAATATGATCGCCGGAGGAAAGCCCCGCCTGGGCAGCAGGACTGTCTTCGATCACCGTTTTCAAATAGGTTGACGGCTCTCCGAGCGAGAAAAAGATCATCCAAACCAAAACAACCGCGAGCAGGATGTTCATGAGTGCACCGGCAAACAAAACCAACAGACGCGAGGGAATCGGTCGATTGTTGAAGGCCTCAGGGTCTTCCGATTCCTCATCCTCCCCTTCCATCGCACAAAAGCCGCCGATCGGGAAAAGACGCAACGAGAAGAGGGTTTTCTTTCCTTGTTTTTAAGAAGCGTCGGCCCCATGCCAATGGCAAACTCACGAACCTTAATGCCGGTCGCGCGCGCAGCAAGAAAATGCCCCGCCTCGTGAATGAAAATCAATACTGCAAAAATGATGATGGCATAAACAATAAACATAATCTTTATTCCTCCGCCCACATAACCGCATCTTGGCGCGCTTTGGCATCTACGGCAAGAATTTCTTCAAGTGTCTCCGCTTTGTGCGGGATATGTCGTAAAAGAAGCACCCGGAGGGCTTTTATAATATCCACAAAGGCGATCTTCTCCTCCAAAAACAAACGGACAAGTGCTTCATTCGCGCCATTCAAATAAACGGCACTGCTATCGAAACCGTGCGTCGCATCTTGCAAAATCTGCATCGCGAGATCTAAACTCTGCTTCAGGGGTCCTTCCGGGTCCGAAAATGTGAGTGTTCCAAGCTTCGAAAGATCGACCTGAGGCGCAATTTCCGGCAGTCGCGCGGGGTAACCAAACGCATAGGCGATGGGCACCTTCATGCTCGGTAGACCGAGTTGTGCGATCATGGCGCCATCCCGGTATGCGACAAGACTATGAACGATGCTCTGTGGATGAATCACCACTCGAATTTGATCGGGAGAAAGATCGAACAGCCACTTTGCCTCAATGACCTCAAATGCCTTATTCATGAGCGTCGCGGAATCTACCGTGATTTTTGAGCCCA
>JAITTH010000085.1 GCA_031287295.1 Eubacteriales Family XIII. Incertae Sedis bacterium | reverse complement strand
CGTAAAGGGGAAGAAATGCGGACGGAATTTCGTGACGGTACCTGCACCGAACATCCGCTTTGCCCATGTTTCGAGCGTGCCTTTTAGGTCTGCCATCGTAACACCTTCATCGACAAGCAGTCCTTCTATTTGATGAAAGACCGGTGAATGGGTGGCATCCGGAGTATCGGGACGAAATACGCGTCCCGGAGAAATGACCTTGATGGGTGGGGTTCTGTCTTGAAGCGTCCGTATTTGAACCGGAGACGTCTGCGTGCGCAGCAAGGTGTTTTCCGTAATGTAAAACGTGTCGGAAAGATCGCGCGACGGGTGGTTCGGCGCAGCGTTTAGCGCATCGAAGTTGTGAAAAACCGTCTCGACCTCCGGACCTTCTACGATGCTATAGCCCATGGAAATGAAGATGCGTGAAATCTCGTCTATCGTCTGCGTAATCGGATGCAGATTGCCACTTTCGGGAACTTTTCCGGGTTCGGTAACGTCTACGCGTTCTCTTACGAACCGTTCCTCTTTGGCGGCATTCGCTGCGTCTTTTTTCTTTTCGTCAAGCAGGTTTTCAATCTCTATACGTGCTGCATTTGCCTGCTGACCAAAGACTTTGCGTTCTTCCGGAGAAAGGGACCCCATGGAACGAAGAATCGATGTCAAGGCTCCTTTTTTTCCAAGATACTTGATGCGCAAGGCTTCCAAGCCTGCTTCTCCTTCTGCTGCCTCAATAAGCGCTCTGGCTTCAACCAGAATTTCATTTGCTTTATCCAACATCCTGCCTCCTCTTTTCAAACATGAATATAGACCCTGCTACAGCCGCATTCAACGACTCGCTTTGTTCTCTCATCGGTATGTAGATTCGTTCCGCCGCTCCCGCCAAAAAGTCCTGTGAAATTCCACCACCTTCGTTTCCGACGATGAGCGCAATATCCCCGCGAAGATCTGCCTCCGTATAGGATTTTTCGGCAAACATCGTACAGGCAAAACTGCGAATGCCCGCCGCGTTTACGATAGAAAAAACCGCCGCTTCATCTTCTGCAAAGTAGAAGGGAAGCCTGAGTATTGCACCGGCGGCAGCACGAACCGTCTTGCCCGCAAAAGGATCGACCGTTCCTTTTACAAATATCACACCTGCAAATCCTGCGGCATCGGCACTTCTGATCATGGTTCCGACATTGCCCGGATCTTGTAAACGATCTAACACCACCAGACTGCCGGATTTCGGCAATTGCGCTTCGGGTTTTGCGACGGTCGCAAGAAAACCCTGTGGCGTTTCTGTCTCGGTAAGCAACTTAAATATGTGCGCCGGAACGAGTGTCGGTTTTATACCGTACGCGTCCAGCTCTGTCAATTCATTTCGATTGACACCATCATCCAGAATAAAAATATCTTCGACGCGGAATTTCGATTTCAGCGCTTCCAGAAGAAGTTTTTTTCCTTCCAACAGAAAGAGTCCTTCGCGGTCTCGCCCTTTCCGCGTCTTCAATTTCTGTGCTCTTTTGATCCGGGGATTTTCCGCGGAAGTGATGATTTTTTCGCCCGTCTCCCATTGTTTTCTCAATCGTCATTTAAAACGGCGGCATTTTTGAAAGCGCCGCCGTATCCTTCGTCTATCTGTATTGATGCGTGCGCAACCCTTAAGGTTGAGAGGATTGTCTTATCAATCTCTCTTTAGGAAATCGGGCACCGAAAAATCGAGACCTCCATCCGAATCATAATCATCTTCCGGCAAGAGAGACTCTTGAATCGGTTCGGAGAAATCTTCAAAGCCGAAGTCGTCCTGCTCTTCAAAGTCTGTAAACGATGTCGCGGCGTAATTGCTCTGAACGGGGGCTTGCGGTGCTTGTGCGACCGGCTCTTTTCGATGGGCAGACTCAATCGCCATCTTTACGGATTCCGGTGTAACCTCCGCCGTAGGAATCGTTTTCTCTTCAAATCCTGTAGCGATAACGGTAACAATCATTTCATCATCACCGTCAGTATCTTCTAAAATGGATGTTCCGAAAATAACGATGGCATCACGATCTGCTGCCTGTTCGATCTGGTCTGCCGCCTCGCTCACATTCAGCATCGTAAGGCTCTTTCCGCCTGTAATATTCAACAGTACGGCCTTTGCACCGGCAATGGAAGTTTCGAGAAGCGGGCTCTCGATTGCGCCTTTCACGGCCTGCGACACACAATTGTCTCCAAAACCGTGCCCGATACCGATATGCGCGATGCCACGGTTGCTCATCACCGTCTTGACATCTGCAAAATCGCGGTTGATTAGACCTGCCTTTGATATGA
Source organism: Eubacteriales Family XIII. Incertae Sedis bacterium (assembly GCA_031287295.1). Classification (GTDB taxonomy): domain Bacteria; phylum Bacillota; class Clostridia; order Peptostreptococcales; family Anaerovoracaceae; genus JAISTV01. The sequence continues at coordinate 7,652 of JAITTH010000085.1, read as the reverse complement.
TGTCCGTAATTGCTTGAACGCCCTGTTTTAAGACCTCGTTGGCCATAAGCAGCGCCTGATCGATGGTTGTATCTTTGCTTGCAATCAGCAAGAGTTTATCGTTGGGGACCACAACAAGAGAATCGACGAATTTTTTCAGATAACTCACGCCGAGTTCCGCATTGTCTCTACGCTTTTTTCCTTCAAAGCTAAAGGGCTTGGTTACGATTCCCACGGTAAGAATGCCCAAATCGCGCGAGAGTTTCGCAACAATCGGCGCGGCACCCGTGCCTGTGCCTCCTCCCATGCCTGCGGTGATGAAAACCATATCTGCGTCTTTGATCGCAGCTTCGATTTCCTGGATGCTCTCTTCCGCAGAAAGCTGTCCTTTTTCGGGATTGCCACCCGAACCGAGTCCGCCGGTAACCTTATCGCCAATTTGGATCTTAATATCGGCTTTCGATGCAGAAAGATCCTGAACATCTGTGTTGATGGCAATGTACTCGACGCCTTTTAACTCTGCATCAATCATGCGGTTGACCGCATTTCCACCACCACCGCCAATACCGACAACGATGATTTTCGCAGCCCGATCTTCGGTTCTTTCAAATTTCAACATTCCGTCTTGAAACATTCGCCAGCTCCTCCTAATGATTCATCCATACAAGGACAAAATTTACAAATAGTATAACATATATAACTACATTCTATGTATAGTTTTTGTGATCTACTTCACATTCGATCGCAGGACTTTCCTCTTTTCTACTTTCTTGTTTGTTCATATGAGGCTACACATTCTCGTCCGGCGTGTACGTACACGTTCCATTGCCACTGATGATGAGCGTTCCCCGTGAGATGCCTTTCGCCTGGAGGTCCGCTACCACAGCCCTGATACCGTCCATATTTTCGATGATGTTTGCGAAATTTCCTTTGCATTTCAATCCCTCACCTAAGTAAACCTGTACATCAATGTCACTGATAACGATACGTGAAACGGAAAATCCTACCTTCTCGGCAGCGGCAAGGAGCAAAATGGTGTCGTCCAATACGGTCTTTTGCTCGACCTTCATCGCTTCTCCGGCAGTTCCTTTCACCTCGAGATTCTCTACAATGGGTAAGGCAGGTGCCTCTTTGCCCGTATACAAAACAATCCTTTCAACATCCGAAACAAAATACGTATCCTTGTTCAGCACCGCAAAATACGGTTTCCGCTCCGTAACGGTGATGCTGATCCGCTTCGGAAAAATGCGTTTGACTTCTGCCGCTTTGATATAGGAGCTCTTCTCCAGATTTTTCCTTGCCTCTTTGGTCTTCACTTTCCAAAGATTATCTCCAGTCTTGATTCCCGATTTGTCAATGAGCTCAATGGCGGTAAAATGTTCATTTCCTGTCACTTCGATTCCTCGAATTTCAAAGAGTGGTGATGTCGCAATCAAATAAAGTGACGCCACTGTCGCAACGAAGATGACAAATTTCAAGAAAAAGTGCTTTTTCTTCCGTTTTTTTCGCGGAGGAGCGTTCTGCTCCTGAGGCATAGACTCCGGATCGTCACCCCCTGAAAATATTGCACCCAACGCTTCCCGCTCTGCGTCGTCTGTCGATTCATCCGCCCCTAAGCCATAGGGAGCATTCCATTTTGGACCCGGAGAACTGTCCAGTTCATCCCCGAAATAGATGCTCCGTTCCGGTTCTCTCTTTTTGCCCTTCCTGTCCGAAGAAGACATCTCTTACCGAAACCCTTCCATGATTTCCGCATAGATGACGTCAACAGCATCCGGTCGTCCTGCTTCCGCCGCCGCCGTTGCCATCTGGTTCAGGCGTTCTTTCTCGGAGCATAGACGCAGAAGTTCTGCCTTTAATGTTTCGGATGTAAGGTTTCCCTCTTCAATGATGATTGCCGCACCCTTGTCTGCCAATGTTTTTGCATTGAAATACTGATGGTTCCCCGTAACGTTCGGGGAAGGAATGAGAATCGACGGTTTCCCGCATACCGCAATCTCCGAAATCGTCAGTGCCCCGCTGCGTGAAATGATGAGGTCTGCAGCCGAAAAGTATTCGTGAATGGCCTCGCTGTATTCCATTACGTGAATTCTCTCATTTTGCAAGGCATTTGCATCTGAGAACTTCTGCAAAATCGAATAGAACATTCTTTTTCCTGTGATGAAAAAAACCGTAAATTCATTATCGTTATCCAAATGGATGAGCATATCCGAGACGACTTCATTGATGTAATCGGCGCCTTGGCTACCTCCAAAAATGAGCAGCACCATCTCCTTCGGACCGATGCCCAATTTTTCGCGGTAGTTCATCGCACCTGCCGTGAGAAAGGCACGTCGTACGGGATTCCCCGACACAACCACTTTCGAGGGCTGTTTGAACAGCTCCCGACTCTCCGAAAAGGCAACAAAGATGCGATCCGCATATTTTTCCGCCAATTTATTTGCAAGTCCCGGAATGATATTCTGTTCGTGTAAATAGGTACGAATCCCCTTCTTCTTTGCCTCTCGAATGACCGGCCCGCAGGCATACCCGCCGGTACCGATGACAAAGTCCGGTTGAAACGCATTGAGAATGCCCCGAATCTGACCGGATGCTTTCACCAAATCTTTCACAACGCTAAAATTCTTCAATAAATTTCTGCGATTGACCCCTCGAATGTCGATGCGCGCCAAACGATATCCGCTATTTTCGATAATTTCGGAACCAACTTCCCGCTTTGCGCCGACAAAAAGAAACTCCGTGTCCGGTTTTTTCCGTTTGATCTTATCGGCAATTGCCAATGCCGGGTACAGATGTCCTCCCGTTGCAGAACCTGCCAATAATACTTTCATCTCTCGCTTTGCCTATCCCCTCTAATACGTTTCCAGTCTTCGTGGCTTGCGTCTTTGCGTTTCCTTCGCGTCTTTATCGTTCTGGGAAGCTCCTTTGCCATCGCATTCTTTTTCGAAATGTTCAGCATAATGCCCATGGATCCCATAAACAGCAGCATCGCATTTCCGCCATAGCTGACAAACGGCAAGGTGACGCCCGTCGGTGGAATAAGATTCGTCACGACACCGATGTTCAGGATCACTTGCAGCGCAAGCATGATCGTAATGCCACTTCCGACCAACATTGAAAACCTGTTCGTTGCATGGACGCTGATCATCATACAATATCCGATAAGCGCCAAATAAAGCGCCAGCAGCACCAGACAACCGACAAAGCCCAACTCTTCCCCGATGATGGCAAAGATGTAGTCGTTTTGTGATTCCGGCAGGTAGAGCGCCTTCTGGACACTTCCCCCGGGACCGGTTCCCAGCACGCCGCCTGCGCCAAGCCCAAGAAGCGCCTGAACCGTCTGATAAAATTCGCCCTGCATATCGGAAAACGTGTCGAGATAACCGTTAATCCTACGTAGATGTTCCCCGATGAGCATCGTAAAAATGCCAATGCCACCAAGCAGAATGGTAACCGCGAAATAGAGGATGCGGGTTCCGGAGAGAAACATCATCGCAAGCATAATGCCGCAGATGATGAGTGCCGTTGACAAATTCGGCTGCTTATAGATGAGCACAAAACAAATGGCCATCACGGCAAGCGGTGGCGCAAGAAATCCGCCTACGAGTTGTTTTGTCTTGCTTTCATATTTTGTGTAGTACCATGCCGTAAAAAAAATAGCGGCAATTTTCGCAAGTTCACCCGGCATGAACGTAACCGGCCCAATCTCAATCCACCGAGTTGCACCATTACGCATTACACCAAGCGGGGTAAACAGCAATATAAGCATCAGCCCGGAGACCAGCATGCCCAACCGGGCAAAGCGATAGTAGTTGTCCACGTCAATGAATGAGACCGCTATCATTACAAAGATTCCGATCGCCGCCCAGACAGCACCATGCTTTAAATAATAATAGGGATCGTTGTTGAATTGAGGATCGACCAAAGTGCCGTAATAGCTCGCCGAAAAGACCATGCCTACACCAAAGCAGAGTAGCACCATGATCATGGACAGCAATTTAAGGTCTCCCAATACAAACTTCTTCAAACGCCTATTCTTTCTTCTTTAGCTCACGAACACATTTTTTGAAATGATTCCCGCGCTCTTCAAAGCAGGTGTACATGCCCCAACTTGCACAGGCGGGCGACAACAGTACCGTGTCTCCTTCCATTGCCAACTCAAAGGCAAGTCGCACGGCCTCACCCATGTCGTCCACCATGGATACCTCCGTAAAACCCTCTTCTTCTGCTTCACGCTTGATCTGGGGTGCTGTTGCGCCGAGTAATATCAACTGCGAAACCTTCCCGTCAAACGCGCGAATGAAGCCGTGAAAATCCGAGTGTTTATCGTAACCGCCCGCGATGAGCAGTATATTTGCTTTTGTTGCTTCGATCGCCCTCATCGATGCCTCAGGGTTTGTTCCTTTTGAATCGTTTACAAACTTCACGCCATTAATGGTGGCTACCGGTTCCAAACGATGTTCCACACCCTTAAAGGACTTCAAAGTTTTGCGGATGTATTCCACCGGGACACCCCCGCACCATGCAATTGACGCTGCTGCCAAAGCATTTTCAAGATTATGCAAACCTGGGATTTTCAGCTCTTCCGGCGCAATCAAATCGATTTCTTCTCCGTCCGGCGTACGAAGCACCATGCGTCCGTCTTGCACAAACGTCCCTTGGGAAAGCGTTTTTTTGCGACTAAAAGGCATTTTCGTCGCCTTGCATTTTTTTGAAAGCTTTTCTACGATAGGATCGTCCGCATTTCCGACAAAGTAACCATCTTCCTTTTGATTTTCAAAGATCTTCGCTTTTACTTCTGCATAATTCTCCAGGCTGCCGTGACGATCGAGATGATCCGGTGTAACGTTTAGGATGGCTGAAACCTTTGGCTGAAACGCCTTTATGGTCTCCAGTTGGAAGCTGGAGACTTCGGTAACAAACACCTCTTCTTGATGTGCCTCCAACGCAGATGCGATGACGGCCTTCCCGATGTTTCCGGTCACCTTGCTTTCGATTCCGGCATTCTTAAACATTTCGCCGGTAAGCGTTGTTGTCGTTGTTTTTCCGTTTGTACCTGTAATTGCCACAAAACGAACTTGTGCAACTTCAAAGGCAAGTTCAAGGTCGCCTGTAAGAATCGCACCATTTTTGATTCCCTCTACAACAAAGGGAAGCTGAGGGGTAACACCCGGGCTGATGGCAATATAATCCCATTTTTCATTGGGCACCTCCTTGCCATTCAAGTACGCTGTTGCACCGATTTGCTTTATTTTGGTATAGGTTTTCGGATCTTCCCATTCGATATCTTTGTTATCGTAAACCGATATATTCGCACCCGAAAGTGCCATCAATTCAAGTGTCGCACTGCCGGATTTCCCCAGTCCAACAATCAACACCTGTTTCTTTTTGTATTTTTTTGCAGTTTTGATTTTCATAAATCCTTCCTTTTATCTTGGCATTATCTTCCGACATATTGCAAACACATCACCCCAACTGAAATGAGACAAAGAAGAAGGGTTATTCCGGTAAAAACAGAGACAACCTTCGTCTCCGACCAACCGGATAATTCGAAGTGATGATGGAGCGGTGCCATCTTAAAGATGCGCTTCCCTTTCGAAATCTTGAAATATGCTACCTGTATTATATCAGACAACGCTTCCAACACGAAAAGTAATCCAATAATCGGTAAGAATAGCTCCATCCTTGTAAAAATCGCAGCAGCAGCAATGCCACCACCAAGGGCAAGGGAACCGGTATCGCCCATGAATATTTTTGCAGGATGCCGGTTGAAAACCAAGAATCCCAAACAGGCACCGGCAAGTGAAAAAAAGAACATCGCATCCATGGTACTGTTCAAAATCGCCGTCGCGGATTCGGGTCCGGATAACAGATTGAAACTCAAATGCATCCCCAAAATGCAGATGATCGGAAAAAACAAAGACAGTATTGTGGAAACACCGGCTGCGAGCCCATCGAGCCCATCCGTAAGATTTACGGCATTCACCATGGCAACCATAATAAACATGATATAAGGAATCATGAAATAACCAATATCCACGCTCTTCCATACAAACGGTATGAGAATCTTTGTCCCCATTTGCGCCACAAACACATAATAAAGCGCCACAAACAACGATACGCCCAACTGAAAGGCGATCTTTTGCTTCGCCGTAAGTCCGAGATTGCGGCGTTTGGCAACCTTCGTATAATCATCCAAAAATCCGACAAGACCAAAGGACAAAAGAACCCCAAGAATGACCAAAAGGTTCAAAGACATCTTAACGAGAAAAACCGCAATCGCACATCCGACCATAATGCCGAGAATAATTGCCACCCCGCCCATCGTCGGTGTTCCGCTTTTTTTGTTATGGGAATCCGGGGCATCCTCATGAATCGTCTGCGTCGAACGAACCTTTTTTAAGAAGGGGATGAGGCGCCATGTAATAAGCATGGACACCAATGCTGCCGCAAGAAGTGGAATGAGTGAAGTCGTAATCAATTCAAGACCGATTGAAATCATGATTCAAATACCTCCTTCATTTCATCGACAATATCCCACATCCGCATCGAGTTTGAACCTTTCAACAAATAGACATCGTCTTCCAGGGCATTTTCCTTAATCCAGAGAATCGTCTCTGCATTATCTGTAAGGTGAATCACCTTGACACTTCCCTTGTCTTCTTTGTTTCGGTTTTCTGCCCGTGCACCTTCCGCAATGGCGGTGCCTTTTTCGCCCACGGCAATCAATACATCAACGCCGATTTTTACAGCATTTTTTCCCACTTCGCGATGAAGATTCTCTGAGTCTTCGCCCAGCTCGTTCATGCCCGCCAGAATCGCAATCTTCCGCTTGCCTGTAATGGAAACAAGCGTTTCAAGTCCGCTGCCCATCGAATCCGGACTGGCATTATAGCTGTCGTCTATTACGGTAACCATGCCACAAGGTACGATTTGCAGCCTGTGCGCTGTCCGGGATATATGCTTTACCGCATCCGCCACCGCTCTTAACGATATTCCATGCTCCGCAGCAATCGCAGCGGTCATGCCGGCATAGAGACTATTGTACAATCCCGGCATACAAACTTCAAAATGAACGGTTTCTTCTTTGTGTCTGATGTCGAAAGAAATCGTTGCATCCGGATTCATCGTGGCATTTAGAATTCGATAATCACAGCCTTCTGTGGTACCCGCGGTCAGAATGCGATATTCTCTACCCGGGAGCGCTGTCAGTGATTTTAATTTTGCATCATCTCCGTTCACAACGAGCAAATTCCCTGCATCGAAATGATTTGTCATTTCAAGCTTTGCACGAAAGATTCCGTCGTCGTCGTCGAAATTTTCTCTGTGCGAAATTCCGATGTTCGAGATCAGACCGACATCCGGCTTTGCAATGTCTACAAGCAGAGCAATCTCACCCTTTTTGTCCATCCCCATCTCACAAATGAGTATTTCCGTATCCGTATCCATGTCGAAAATCGTCTTCGGTAATCCGATGTGATTGTTGAAGTTCTTCTCGGTCGCGACCGTTTGAAAATGCATACGAAATACATCTCCAAGCATATCTTTCAGAGATGTCTTCCCAACACTTCCCGTAACACCGATCACATAGGGATTCATCTTTTGCCTGTAATACGCAGCAAGATCTTGGTAAGCCTTCGTCGTATCCGAAACAAGAATCATCGTGCCCGAAA
>JAITTH010000048.1 GCA_031287295.1 Eubacteriales Family XIII. Incertae Sedis bacterium | reverse complement strand
CGAGGTTCACTTCGGTTCCTTTTTCAATCATGAGCTCACGCAAAACGCCTTCATGTACATAAAACCAAGACTCATAATTGATTCCATTGTAGGTTTCATGGAGTACGAGAGCCTCCGTGTTTCCTACGCTTTCAATCGTGAAGTTTTCCTCCGGGCATTGCCGAATTTTTTGTGTGATGTAAATGAGTGATGTACGCGTATCGAAATTGTTTTGCATCTTCTCTGCGTTGTGTGAATAGACATTGGCGCCCATTACTGCGCAGGAAAGTGCTGCCAAAGCAAACACGCCCAGCAGCGTAACCGTAAACAACAGATTTACAAAATGTCGTCTTTTACCCACGAAGCGCTCCTTCCAAAGGGAATACTTGAATATCCGGCATAAGATTTTCCCCGATGCTCTGATAGTAATAGACAAAGTGTTTCGTATTCAATGTAACGCCATAGTTTTTTGTAAGATAATCAAGACTTGGCGGATACCGGCCTTCTAAGGCGTAGCACTGGATGGTTGCACGTGCAATTGCGGATTCTGCGATTTTGAGTTGTTGTTCATCGTTGCTTTCTTGCAAGGTGCCAACGGCAAACCAAACAAGGATGATGGCCACTACAATGATCACAATAAAGCAAAGCAGTTTCAGTGCCCCTCCGGTCCTTTTCGATTTAAAAACTCTTTTGTGCAACATTATAATCGCCTCAATATAAGCATCTGCGATGGGTTATACCATGGATGACATTGCCGCAAGAAGCGGAAGCATTGCCGACAGTAGGATAAGCCCAACGATAATACACAGGATGGCGACCATGGTCGGCTCAATAATCGAAATGAGCGTTTCGAGGCGTTCATCGGTCTGTGTTTGATAGTCAGATGAAATTTTTGTCATGACCTCATCGATACTCCCGGATTTAAAGCCGAGGACAAGCATGCGCGCTTCCATTCCTGTAAAAATACCTGTTTTAACAACGGATTCCGAGAAAGATTCGCCGGTGTCGAGGAGGTCTTTGAGCTGCTGAACTTTCGAATGCATAATCGGATTGTCCATGAGCGGTAAAGTAAGTTCTACCGCACGATCCGAGTTGAGTCCGGATGCAAGCATGAGAGACATTGCCGATGCAAATTTTCCGGATGCCATCTTGGAGGACAGTTTCTTGAACATTCGTTGAATTGCGCGATTCATGGACGCTCTTCCACTTGGGATAAGGCGCATGAGAAGCAGGATGAGACCCAATGCCGCAATGGCAACAATGATGAAAACCGAATATTTGCTGATGGCGTTTCCGAGGGTCATTGCGCCACGTGCAAAGGCAGACATCTCGCCTCCCAAGGATTCAAAGACTTGTTGAAAGATCGGAAGAACTTTGATTACCAAGACCAAAATGATGGCGAGCAGGATGCAGAGCATGATGGAAGGGTAGGTAACCGCACTGCGGATGCTTTTTGAAATGCTACTCTCGCGTGCGTAATATCGATCCAGCGAATCGAGCACTTGATCCAAGCGCCCCGATGCCTCTCCGATTTCAATCATTTGCGTCATATAGTCGGGGAACATGCCGGTTTTTCGCAAAGCATCCGCAAGCGGTTCGCCAACATCCAAAGACTCCAGAATCAGATCGAAGAGCTTTTTTGCCTCTGCTGTTTCTGCGTCATCGCGCAGGATTATAATGCTTTCGGAAAGCGGAATGCCCGTCTTTACCGTTAGCGCCAGCTGTGCGGAAAACGCAGACAACTCCTCTGCCGCTAGGTAATTTGATTTCCTGCTCATCTTAGTTCCTCCGTAATTTTCACTATCATTATATATCCTTATCTTTCTTTTCGTTACTCAATTTATAACAATTAACAATTTATCAATAATAATACATCGGATTGTAATTTGTTCCGTCACCAATGATGTTCGGATCGGCTCTGTCTCCGCTGGCGGCAAAGGTAGGATCGGCAAGATTCCAATTGTCTGCCGAGAATTCGATGGTGCCGAGTAGTTCACCGCTCTGGCTTGAGTATACCGCGACCCATGCATGATAGGCCTGTCCGGCATACCCAACGATAAGTTGACAGGGGATGCCCTGACTTCGCAACATGGAAGACATCAAGGACGCGTAATCAAAGCAAATGCCGCTCATACTTTGTAGCGTGGCATCAGGGTTTGGAATATAGCCACTCTGGACGGTTGCTGCTTTATCGTAATCGTAGCTAATGTTCTTAACGATGTATTGGAAGATGCGTTCTGTTGCGCCAAGATCGGTCTTGGCCTCCGCAACGATTTGACTGGCCATCGAGACACAGGCGGATGCGTCCGAGAAGTTTGAGAAAATGTTCGGATGCAGGAAAGGCGAAAGAGGATCAGAGATCGGTGCGTCAATGGTTCCCCTCGCTGCTTGTGCATATTTATCGCCTTCAATATTTGTGAAGACCGCGATGTCATAAGCACCGGCGCCTTGCGAAAGTGGAAATGCCTGATACCCCGTATTTGGGGGAAGATCGTAGGTGTAGGTTCCTCCTCCTACAAGCGTAATTTGTATTTTGATTTTCGGATTGTCTCCTCCATAAGAGATCATGACATAACCTGCCCACGCATTCGAATAATCAACGGTAGCACCGCCGCCTTGAAAGACTGCAGCTCCCGGGGCATCATTGTAAGCAATCCTCGGTGTATTGTCCCGTAGTGGTGCATTCGGGTCTTCCTTTACTGTGAGTGCTGAACCGCTTATCGCATCTTTAATCTTTGCGAGTGACGGTGCGCCTCCTGAGCAACCAACAAGAAAGAAAATTAAAATACAGCAAAGAATGAGTTTATTTGCATTTTCGCGATGTAAAAATCGCATGGGTTCCCTCTCATTATAAAAAACGACTCACATGGAACATCCGGTGTTCAAGATCCAGTGAGGATAACTTGGAATTTTGTAAAATCCAGTAGAAACAAAAATTCCAAAGCGTATTTATAAGTCTCTAAAAATAAGTATAGACAGTTACGAATATTTTCGCAAGGGAAAGAATGGGAAAAATTTGAAATGTGGCTTGTTAATTATTTATCAATAAATATATTTTTCAACCATACTGGTCGGTTTATGGGCGGGGGTAGTTTTCATATTCGACTTTTTCAGGTATCCTTTGGACGTCAGTAATACATCCTTAAAGAAATTATGCATAGATGATGAAGGATAGCATAAGGATGTATTTATTTCAGTTTCGGAAAACGAGGCTGGAGGAGTTATATAATTTTTTCATTTTTTTCGAAAGGAGTTTTTATGTCAGAAAAAAAGAAAGGCATCAGCACGTTTGACTTTTTCGCCATCGGATTTGGCGCAATTGTTGGCGTTGGCTGGGCGGTTTCCATTAATAAGTGGATGGCGAACAGTGGTGGGCCGTTACCGGCATCCATCGGCTACCTCATTGCACTTGTAATGATGATACCTGTTGCTCTATGTTATTGCGAGTTGGCACCTATGCTTCCCGTTGCAGGTGGTGGCATGGCATACGCTTACAGAGCGTTCAACGAGAAGATCGCGTTCCTGTCCGGTTGGGCGGCATTCGGTGGTTTCGTTACCATTATTCCTTGGGAAGCGATTTATGTTGTCGATATGCTTAGCGGCAAAATGTTCCCGAGTCTGCTTGGTCCTACAGTCTACACGCTTGCGGGGGTCGAAATTCATCTCGGGCATTTAATCATCGGGACGATTTTCTCTTGCGCCTTGTACTTGATTAACCGGCGAGGCGTTTCCTCTTCGGCAGTGTTCCAGCGCATTATGTGTATCGTTCTCATCGGCGCAGGTCTATTGGCAATTATTCTTTCCATTGTGAAGTTTGATGCAGACAACCTCAAGGCTGCGGTTGACGTAAACGGCGGAGAAGCCGGCGGATTCTATGGCAATATCAAAGAAGGCGTCTTCCATTCCAACTTCATGGGTGGTGCAATCGCAATTCTCGCTTCCGCACCATTCTTCCTTGCCGGGTTTGAGACCATTCCACAGGCGATTGAAGAAGCATCGGGCAGCGTGAAATCTGTCGGAAAGACGGTTGTGCTTTCCGTAGGTCTGGCCTGCGTTTTCTATGCAGCACTGCTCTTCAGCCTTGGCGGAGCAATGCCGTGGCAGGATTTCTTTGGTTATTCCACGCTTAGTGGCCATGACAGCTTCGCTGCAGGACATCTCTTCGAGAATGTCTATGGAAGCGGACTTGGCTCTGTAATGTACTACATCCTCTTTGGCGGTGCATTGTGCGGACTGCTTACCACTTGGAATGGTTTTATGATTGGTTCTCCATACCTCATGATGGGTATGGCGAGAGCAAATCTCATTCCGGCAGGACTTGCAAAGCTTCATCCGAAGCATGGTACACCCATCAACGCTCTTACCGCGTGCTTTGTCCTGTCTCTTGCAGGACCGTTCCTCGGCATGGGTCTTATTGATCCGCTTACACTCTTCTCTGCGGCGGGCTTTGTCCTGTCCTGGCTGATCACAGCATTTAGCTTGGTCGTTCTTCGTAAGAAAGAGCCGGATCTCAAGCGTCCCTATCGTATTCCCGGTGGCGCTGCAATGGGCATCTTTGGTGGACTCGTCATGTTGGTACTCTTTGTGCTTCTGTTCATCCCGGGCAACCCGGTGTACATGGGTACATTCCCTGTTGGATCAACAGATGTTCCGGTTACGGTACTCTTTATTGCATGGCTTGCGTTTGGCTTCATTCTTTACTTCTTGTCTGCAGGACAGAGAAACAAGCTCTCTGCGCAGGAACGTTCCGCATCACTGTTTGTGAACGTATCGAAAGCGAACCAAGACTGATAGGCTCACTTGTCAATCGTAGAAAAACGGGGGTTCCTTCATTGGAATCCTCGTTTCTTTTTTCATGAACTTGGGCTACAACTTCGAGCGTCGGCTATGATATAATAAACAGAAGTTGCCAAGAAAAAAGTCACAATATGAGTTGTGCGAAAGTGGATTTCAATTATGGAAAAATTAGCATCAACAGACGTCATCATGATGGATATGATGATTTACTGGATTCTCAGTATCGTTCTGTTTCAGATTATGGATTTTTTTGCAAAGAAAAAGCTTGGAGGAAAGAATCACGAGGGATATAAAGTTTTGCGAATCCCGAAATTCCTTGCCATGAGCTTTGTCTCACTCTATGCCATGGGCATGTTAATCTATTGTTTTATCAAGAAAGACTTTACCGTAAGTGCGCAGACACTAACTTTCCTCGGGGTGCCATTTTATACGGCATGGGTTTTCTTTTTAATCAACATGCTTCGGAGGCTTAGAGCAGAAAAAAATGGCAGGAAATAAAGAAATTTAGAGCAATTGGAAAGGACAAAAGCTGTGTCAAAATATATCTTTATTACGGGAGGCGTCGTCTCCGGACTCGGAAAGGGAATCACCGCATCGGCGCTTGGGATGTTGCTGAGGAACTGCGGACTGAGGGTAACGGCACAGAAATTAGATCCATACATTAACGTTGACCCGGGAACCATGAACCCGATTGAACACGGAGAGGTGTTCGTTACGGAAGATGGTGCGGAGACCGATCTCGACCTGGGACACTATGAACGCTTCATCGATATTGAATTAAACAAGTATTCAAATCTGACAACAGGCAGAGTCTATTGGAATGTACTACAGAAAGAACGTGCGGGAGATTTTCTCGGGCAGACGGTTCAGGTCATTCCCCATATTACCGATGAGATAAAATCATTTATTTTTGCGGCTGCCGAAAGCAGTGAGTCCGACATTGTAATTACAGAAATCGGGGGTACGACAGGCGATATCGAAAGTCAGCCATACTTGGAGGCCATTCGGCAGATCGCGCTCGAGCAGGGAAAAGAAAATTGCCTGTTTATTCACGTATCGCTCGTTCCTTATTTAGACGCGTCACACGAATATAAGAGCAAGCCGACGCAGCATTCGGTGCGGGAGCTCCAGTCGCTCGGTATTTTCCCGGATATCATAGTCATTCGTTCAAAAGGCAGAGTTGATACATCGATTCGCCGGAAAATCGCCTTGTTTTGTAATGTGAAGCCAGACCATGTCATCGAAAACAGAGATGTTTCAGATTTATATGAAGCACCGCTGATGTTAGAAGATCAAAATTTCTCACGCATCGTGTTGGAACATCTTCGCATAGACGCAGGTGCTCCGGATATGAGCGAATGGCGCAACATGCTTGGACGTATGGCAGCGCGCGACAAGGTTATCCGCATCGGAATTGTCGGAAAGTATACCAAGCTTCACGACGCATACTATTCTATTGTGCAAGCGCTCACGCATGCGGGATATGAGATTGGCGCGGAAGTCGATATCAAATGGATTGAATCGGAGAATTTGGAATCCGGGGATCCAACGCAAGATCTGCGCGAATGCGATGGGATTCTTGTTCCCGGTGGTTTTGGCGAACGCGGTATTCCGGGAATGATTATTGCAGCGGAGTACGCGCGCACAAACGATGTTCCGTATTTTGGAATTTGTCTGGGGATGCAGATCTCCGTCATCGAATTTGCGAGGAATATCCTTGGTCTTCCTTTGGCAAATTCGTCGGAATTCGATCCCACATCGCCCGATCCGGTCATTGGTCTCATGGCAGATCAGCATGGGAATTTGCCAAAAGGCGGCACAATGCGTCTTGGGGCATATCCCTGTGTTATCGCAAAAGACTCCAATCTTGAAAGGGCTTATCAGAAAAGTGAAATAAGCGAACGACATCGACATCGATACGAGTTTAACAATGATTACAGAGAGAAATTCGAAGAAAGCGGTATGAAAATCGTCGGACAATCTCCGGACGGTCGCCTCGTTGAATCCGTTGAAATTGCGAGCCATCCTTTCTTTATCGGAGTACAGTATCATCCTGAGTTTAAGAGCCGACCGACGAGGGCACATCCCTTGTTCAAAGCCTTTGCGCAGAAGTCAATGGAGAAGAAATATAAATGATTTACCCATCGGACAGTTTGCATGAAGAGTGTGGTATTTTCGGTATCGCTGCGCCACCCGGAGCAAACATCGATCCCGCCCTCGATACATTTTTAGGGCTATTTGCGCTCCAGCACCGAGGTCAAGAGGCTTGCGGTATTGCGGTGAATAACGCGGGCGTCATTACCTGTCGAAAGAACAACGGACTGTTAATGGAGGTCTTCAACGAGAAGATCTTAGAGAGTATGCCGGGCGATTCTGCCATTGGGCATGTGCGCTATTCCACGGCAGGAGGTGGGAGCGTTGAAAATGCGCAACCAATTGCCGTCAGTCACATCAAAGGAAACTTGGCACTTGCCCATAATGGGAATCTTGTGAATGCAGGTGAACTGCGCCGTGAGATTGAGTTAAAAGGCGGAATTTTTCATAGTACATCGGACAGTGAAATTATTGCCTATACCATCGTAAAAGAGCGATTGAAATCGAAGTCCATTGAAGAAGCCGTACAGCGGACAATGCATCAAATCAAGGGGGCGTATTGTCTTCTTGCAATGAGCCCACGGAAGATGATTGCTGCACGCGATCCCAATGGTTTTCGCCCCCTAAGCATCGGGATGCTGGGCGAAAACTACATTTTTGCTTCTGAAAGCTGTGCGATTGATGCGGTTGGTGGGAAGTTCTTGCGCGATGTCGAACCCGGCGAGATTATCATTGTAGAAAATGGTAATTTTACATCCATGGATTCCGGGTTGCGTTCAGAGCGGTCTTTTTGTAGTTTTGAGTTTATCTATTTTGCCCGTCCGGACAGCATCATTGAGGGCATTAGCGTTGAACATGCACGCCGGAAAATGGGTGCGGCGCTTGCCCGCGAAAGTGGGGTAGAGGCAGATATCGTTTGTGCGGTGCCGGATTCCGGATTGTCTGCGGCAGCAGGATATGCGGAAGCGTCAGGATTGCCGAATGTGGTCGGTCTGATTAAAAATAGATATATCGGGCGCACCTTCATACAGCCGTCGCAAGGGCAACGGGAGTTGGAGGTTCGAATGAAGCTCAATCCAATGTCTGAGAATATTCGTGGTAAGCGTATCGTGCTTATTGACGATAGTGTGGTACGCGGGACGACTTCCGCCCGCATCGTTTCCGCCTTACGTGAAGCAGGCGCGAAGGAAGTTCACCTGCGCAGCAGTGCTCCGCCGTTCCGATTTCCTTGTTATTTTGGCACAGATGTCCCTGATCAAGAAAAGCTCATTGCAGTAGGGCGTTCAGAGGCGGAGATCGCAACTTTTCTCGGGGCCAATTCGGTTGCCTTCCTTCGACATGAAACCTTATATGAAATTCTTGCGGCGGACGGCTGCAAATCCTGTACGGGGTGCTTTAGCGGAGATTATCCGATTGAGCTTCCCAAAGAGACGGATGCACATTTTGCCTTCAAGCCGATTATGTATATCAACAATCATTAGTGTTAAGCGAAAGGGGATTGCGCGAACGCAGATGCGTCAACTATCCCTTCGTTCATGCTTCCGGTTCGGTATCCGGATAAATCAAAAGTCGCATAGCGGAAACCGATTTCACGACAGGTTTCCGTTATTTTTGTGCGAATTTCCGGCTGAAGAATCTTTTCGAATTCCGAGACAGATATCTCAATGCGCGCGATGAAATACGTTTCCCCGTGAATGCGAACCCGCACCTGGGAAAACCCAAGATCGAGCAGAAGTTGCTCGGCCTTGTCCACCATGGCCAATTTTTCTCTGCTGATGGTTTCTCCGTAGACGAAACGAGAGGAGAGGCAGGCAAAAGACTGTTTATCCCAAGTCGGAAGCCCGATCTGTTTCGAAAGAATACGAATTTCTTCTTTGGAGAGCGCTGCCTCGCGCAGCGGACTGACAACACCTTGTTCCGCGACCGCAAGAAGTCCGGGGCGATAATCGCCATCGTCGTCCGTATTGCTGCCTTCCGCGATAACCGCTATATTTTCAGACGTGGCAATCTCGGCAATTTTAACGAATAGTTCGGTTTTACAAAGATAGCAACGATTTAAGGGATTCTTGGAAAAGCCTTCAATGTTCAGCTCTTCGGAATCGGTGATAAAGTGCCGAATGCCTTCGTTTTCGCAGAAGGCGGTCGCCTCACGCAATTCGCGTTCCGGAAAAGAACAGGAACGTGCGGTAACAGCGATAAGACGTTCGCCAAGTGCCTGTTTTGCAGCATAGAGTAGGTATGTTGAATCGACGCCTCCTGAAAAAGCCACGGCCAAACTGTCGTAAGCGGAGAGAATCGTTTGTAGCTTGCTTGCTTTCTTTTGCAGCAAGGATTCGTTATTGGTCATAGGATCGTGCCCCCTCCCACAACGATGTCGCCATCGTAAAGAACCAGTGCTTGTCCTTTCGTAACGGCACGCACCGGATCGTCGAAGACTACGTGCAACCGATCTTTGTCTACTTGCACGGCAAGTGCGGGTTTTGCTTCTTGATTATACCGTATTTTGGCAGTCACCCGCATTGGCTCCGCAAGTGATTCCACAGATATGAGATTGATGTGCTCCGCAAAAACCTCTGTTTGGAAAAGTGCGAAGTTTTCTGCGAGGATAACCTCGTTGGTATCTTTTCGAATATCTTTCACGTACATGGGTTTTCCGAAGGTCGTGCCAAGACCTTTGCGTTGTCCGATTGTGTAGCGAACAATGCCCTCGTGTTCTCCAAGAATCTCGCCGGTTTCATTTCGGAAGTACCCTTTCGGGTAGCGTTTCCCTGTGTAGGTTTCAATGAAATCGACATAACGTCCGTCTTGCACGAAACAAATATCTTGGCTGTCGCGTTTCTGCGCATTGTAAAAACCATTTTCCTCCGCGATTTTTCGAACCTCGGATTTTGGAAGCGCCCCGAGCGGAAAGAAGGTATGCGCCAGCTGTTCTTGTGAGAGCATGTAGAGCACATAACTCTGGTCTTTTTCCTCGTGGATTGCTCGTCTAAGCAACCAACGTCCTGTTGTAACATCCTCTTCGATGCGTGCATAATGTCCCGTGACGAGCGTGTCAAACCCCATTTGTTTCATCCGTTGATACAGGCTGTCGTATTTGATGTAGCGATTGCAGTCGATGCAAGGGTTTGGCGTGATGCCGTTTTCATATGCGGAAACAAAACGATCTATGACTTCCACGCGAAATTGTGACGCAAAATTAAAGACATAAAAAGGAATGTCAAGCGTACGTGTAACTTGCCTGGCATCATCTGCATCGCGCAAGGAGCAACATGAATCTTCACGAAGCTCGCCGACGTCATCATTGTCAAACAAGCGCATCGTAACGCCAACACAGTCATATCCGGAATTTTTCGCGAGCAGTGCCGAGACAGAACTGTCTACGCCTCCGCTCATCGCAATCAGTGCTTTCCCTGCCATCACATATTCAGCATGAAAGAGCTTTCGGCGGTTTGCGTTTTGACGAATTCCAAGAGGTCTCGTACGGTTATGGCAGACAATTGTTTGCGCACAATTTCATCGAGTGGTTCAAATATATAGGCGTGAAGAACCGTTTCTATGACAGGTGCTTTATCCCCAACCGTATCTTCGGGTTTTTCTGTGAGGGTGAATTCCAATGTGGAAAGAACATCCCAAGCGGTAATCTGGCTTGGTGATTTTGCGAGTTGATACCCGCCTTTCGGACCTTTCACAGAGGTCAGTAAATCTGCTTTTTTCAGTTGTGAAAAAACCTGTTCGAGGTAAATTTTTGAAATGCCAAGTTTGGCGGCAATGCTGTTGACCGACACGTTATTTCCGGAGATGGATTCGTCAGCGATATCAATGATGGCGGCAAGAGCGTATCTTCCTTTTACGGATATTCTCATAAGTCCCTGATTTCTTTTTCGGAATATATCATATATATATTATATGATATATAACTACTTGTCAATAAAGCAAGCGAGCTATTGCGACGTTAGATCAAAAAAACTATAATGAAGTAAATAATTGATTGGGGCGACCCTCGAGGAAGAAGGAACAGGATGATTAAAAACGCAAAGATGCGAAAAAAAATAGCGATCCTCTACATAGATATGATTTTTTTCGGGTTCGGGCTTGTTTTTGCGTTCATGTGGGTTCTCTATAAAATAGAAGATGGCTCGATTGTTTTAAATGACGAGTTCTTTACCATATGTTTGATGCCATCCCAATCTATGTGCTGATTTGTGTGTTGGTTACGTTTATTCTTGGTCGAAGACTGGCGCATACCATCGCTTTTCCACTAAAGGCGCTGAGCGAAAGCGCCAAAAAACTTGCAATTGGAGATCCGGATGTACAGATCACCTATCACTCAAAGGACGAGGTGGGTGAGTTGGCAGATGCCATGCGTGCGCTTTGCGAGGGAATGCAGCGGGAATATGAAGTGCTTTCTCGAATTGCGAGCGGAGAATTAACCGACACGATTTCGGTACGCAGTGAAAGTGATATGGTTACACATGCTGTGCGCAGTATTTTGCAGAACCACAATGACCTCATTCGAGAGATTAAAAATTCCATTCTACAGGTTTCCACAGCTGCGTCTGAGGTTGCCAATGGTGCCCAGAATCTCGCAAGTGGGAGCAATGAACAGGCCGCAGCAATTGAAGAGTTCTCTGCGATTCTGAATGATGTGAACAATGCTGCTGTAGAAAATGCGGGCATTTCAGACACAACACTGAAATCCGTGTATGAACATGCAAACATCATCGAACACAATATTGAAGGGATGCGACGGATGTCGGAAGCGATGCAAGCGATTACCGAGAGTTCCACACGCATTGCCACGGTCATTAAAGTGATTGACGACATTGCCTTTCAGACCAATATCCTTGCGTTGAACGCCGCAGTTGAAGCGGCGCGCGCCGGACAGCACGGAAAGGGATTTGCCGTTGTCGCCGATGCGGTTCGTGAACTCGCTTCAAAGTCTGCCGAAGCGGCAAAAGAAACGGCGGCACTCATCGAGCATAGTCTTGCCAATGTGCAAAACGGAAATGAAATTCTCGCGAAGACAACCGAAAGCAATATTGAGATAGAACGGATTGGCAGTGAGACCTCTCAAATGATGCGCAAAATGTCTGAATCCTCTGTACAGCAAAGTCAGTCGATTCAAGAGATTAATACCGGTATTGTCCAGATATCGTCGGTGATTCAGGCCAATTCTGCAATGGCAGAAGAGAGTGCTGCCGCTGCGGAAACCATGGCTGCACAAATGGAATACTTACAAAGTCAGGTGGAGCATTTCAAGCTGTACCAAAGCAAGCGATGAACGAGCGTGTGTCCGAATTTGAACTGTACAAAAGAGCCAGTCAATATGGAGACATTCATAAAAAACTGGCGGTTCTTATCGCGCCCTATTTAGAGGCGCAATGGGATATCGCGGATATCGGCTGCGGAAGCGGGGCAATTGATTTTTTTCTCGCAGAGCATGTGCGTTCCATAACGGCAATCGATATCGATTCCGAAAAAATTGATGCACTCAAGGCGGATGTTGATGATGCCCTTTCTCTACACAAGTCTGCGGCGGCGCGCATCTTCCCGGAAGTGGCAGATGAACGTACGCTTGTGGAGCGTAGCTGGGATATGATTCTTTTGTGTTTCCATGCCCGTCCTGCAAACGAATTGGCTGCGCTGATGTCTCTTGCGCGCAAGCGCGCTATTTTTATCGTTCATGAAAAGGTACCATCTGAAGTATTTGTTCCCCTTCGTGTGGAAGCCGAGAAATGCACATCGGATCTTCTCGATGCTCAGCTGAAGATGTTAGGCTGCCGATACCAAAAGGAAACAGTGGAATTACCTTTTGGTCAGCCGTTTCGTTCCGTAGAAGAAATTCATGACTATCTGGGCTACTATTCGAAAAGAATTTCCGATTATAATTCGGCTGGAATCTTGAAGGAAGATGCGGAGAAAATTCTGCGCAGTACAGAAGATCGTATTATAAAAACAAATCGATATGATTATCCATACTATCTGCCACGATCGCTTTCAGCAGGCATTTTTATTGTTGTGACATGAGGCTGGTGATCTGCGTTACAAGGTTGGGGTCGTCGTTGGATATTTGTTTTGCAAGGACAACCAAGCGCTTGTTATCTGCCGTATCCTCACAGGTTGAGAACAACATATAGTTCTCGCCAAACGTCATCTGCACGCCGGTATCGAAGTATTGCTTTGCACGGATTTGATTTATGAATTCGTCAAACTGCGCTTGGTTGTGGAAATCCGAAACATCATAGTAAAAAAACTCATCCGCTCTTCCTGTGTTTACCTCGGTTTGAACAATGGCACAGATTTCATAGCTGCGTCTTTCCTGTAAAGTGTCGAAGTACAGATATTTGTGCGTCTCGTAATAGGTTTCGTCTTTCAGCTTTTGAAGGGTGCCGAACATGGTTCTGTTTAACATGTCGTGTCCATATACGATGACCATGTCGCTTGGTTTCTCTATGTCGGAAATATCCGAAGCAAAAAGGCAACCGGCATAGTCGTATTCCTTTTCAAAATTCCGACGCAAATAATACTCAAAATCATCCGGGGTATGCATAACCGGGTAATCAATGGTGGTATCATAAAAATACAACCATCCGACAAAGTCTGCGTTTTGTGCTTTCAATTCTTGATAATGAGGCAGGCGCTTTTCGTAGTCGCTTTGTTCTTTCTCAGGCAATCGGAGCACCTCAAAGCCCTTTTCCGAGCGTCTTCCTTCCAGATAGTGACGAAGCAAGAAGAAGGAAGAAATCAGAAAGGTGATTGCGCAGATTACCGTGATGACGATGAGGATTTTTTGTCGAGATTTTTCTTTCATGATAGTATTATACGACAAAAGCAGGAAATTTTTCTTGACAAAGAGAAGGAGGGTGCTCTAATCAATATAAGCATAGTAAACATATATAAATAATATGTGTTAAAGAATCGAACAAAAGGAGAAGAAGATGGCGATTGTAAAAGACACAAGCAAATGGGCTTTTGAAACAAAACAAATCCATATTGGGCAGGAAGAGGCGGATTCTGCCACGGATTCGAGAGCTGTTCCGATTTATCAGACTACCGCCTACGTCTTTCATAATGCAGCGCATGCCGCTGCGCGCTTTGGACTTGCTGACCCGGGAAATATTTATAGTCGTCTGACGAATTCGACACAGGACGTTTTGGAAAAACGCATTGCGGCGTTGGAGGGCGGTGTTGCGGCTTTGGCAGTGGCTTCCGGTGCAGCTGCACTCACCTATGTTTTCCAGACATTGGCGCAAAACGGTGATCATATTGTTTCCGAAAAGACAATTTATGGGGGCACGTTCAATTTGCTGACCAATACGTTGCCTCAGTTTGGTATTACGACTACCTTTGTCGATGCCGATGAAGAAGGTTCCTTTGAGAAGGCGATTCAGCCGAACACAAAAGCAATTTTTGTTGAGACGCTTGGCAATCCGAACTCCAATGTTGTTGACTTTGAAGCCCTTGCGAACCTTGCACACGCCCATCAGATTCCGCTGGTTGTCGATGCAACCTTTACACCACCGAATCTCCTTCGGACCATCGATTACGGTGCGGACATTGTTGTACACTCTGCCACAAAATTTATCGGGGGACACGGCGCAGGTCTTGGCGGTCTCATCATTGACAGTGGAAAATTCGATTGGACCGCAAGCGGGAAATTCCCGAATCTATCGGAACCGAATCCAAGCTATCATGGCGTTAAGTTTACCGAAGCGGCAGGTGCGGCAGCCTTCGTAACCTCCATTCGGGCACTTCTCCTTCGAGATACGGGTGCCACGATTGCTCCGCTCAACGCCTTCTTGTTCATTCTTGGATTAGAAACACTGTCTTTGCGTGTGGAACGGCATGTTGAAAACACATTAAAAATAATTGATTACCTCAAGGGACATGCAAAAGTCAAGAAAATCAACCATCCATCGCTGCCCGACCAACCCAGCCATGCGCTTTATAAGAAGTATTTTCCGAATGGCGCGGGTTCGATTTTCACCTTCGAAATTGACGGAGGGCAGGAAGAAGCGCATAAGTTTATCGATGCCTTGGAAATCTTCTCCCTACTCGCCAATGTGGCAGATGTGAAATCTCTTGTCATTCATCCGGCAACGACGACGCACTCTCAACTGAGCAAAGAAGATTTGGAAGATCAAAACATCTATCCGAACACGATTCGTCTGTCTGTCGGCACAGAAAACATAAATGATTTGATTGCCGATTTGGAGCAAGCGTTTCAACAGATTTAACGAAAAGATTTTACCATAAGCTAAAGGAGATTGCCCGGGTTCGAGCAATCTCCTATAACTTTTCAAGGATAGAATGTTTTTTCCGTTTTTGAGAAATCGGAACCTGCGAAAGAATGACCGCGACGAACATCAATAGGCAGCCAAGCCATTCGCGCGCGTGCATGACTTCATTCAAAATAATCATGCCACCGATGAGGCTGAAAATTGCCTCGGTACTCATGATGATGGCTGCGGGAGCCGGATTTGCGTATTTCTGTCCGACGGCTTGCAGCGTGAATCCTACGCCTGTAGAGAGGCAACCTGTATAGAGTGCGGAGGGCAGAATGTCGAGAATGGCGTCCATGTTCACGATTCCTTCTGTGAAAAAACCATCCAGGGCAGGAAACGCGAGAAAACTGAGAACCCCGGCAACGGCAAATTGAACACAACACAGGCGCAGTACATCCATTTGCCGAAGCGCCGAGACGGCGTGGTCTATGACCAAAATGTGCGCAGTCCAGAAACAGGCGCTGGCGAAGACAATGATGTCTCCGATCTGAATCGTGAAATCGGTCGTAACGGAAAGAAAAAAAATGCCGACTGTCGCGAGCACAACGCCTGCCCAAGTATTCCAATGCGTTTTTCTCTTCAGGAAAATGCCAACGACGGGCACGAGAATGATGTAGAAACTCGTAATGAACCCCGCCTTTCCGGCTGTCGTGTAGACAAGTCCAACCTGTTGTAAATTCCCCGCAAAAAACAGCGGAAGTCCACAGAGGATACCGCGTATCAGAATGGATGAAAAGGGTGCGTCTGTTTGCTCTGTTTGCTTTTTTTTCGTGGCAAAACGGAGCAGCAGGACAATAATCGTCAGCGTGAGGGATCCCAAGATGCTGCGAAACCCGTTGAAAAAAAATGGACCGATGTACTGCATACCCACACGCTGGGCAACGAAACCCAGCCCCCAGATAATCGCTGTGAGTGTGAGAATCAGCGTGGCTTTAATTGGATTTTTTTGGTCGGTCTGTGCTTGCATTCTTAGCCTTTTTTAGTATAAATAAGAAACAAATGTTTCCGATTGTGGGTTGTAGAAACCGCTGTAATCGAATATAATTACAACTGTTACATTATAGCTGTTTATGAGTGAAAGAGAAATATGTTTGACGGATTTATAAGGGTGGCAGCGATATCGCCTGAAGTGCGTGTTGCAGATTGCGCGTTTAATGCTGCTCGAATCGAAGAATCCGCGCGGGAGGCGAGCGATCGCGGTGCGGTGCTGATATGTGCACCGGAACTTTCTCTCACCGGATATACATGCGGGGACCTATTTTTACAGGATGCGCTCATTGAAAACGCGCGGAAAGCCCTTGCAACGCTCGTAAAAAATAGCAAAGGTCGCAAAGAAATTGTGGTGGTGGGCTTACCTTTTGTTTTTGGCGGAAAGCTCTACAACGTGGCTGCTGTTTACGGAAACGGCGACTTGTTTGGTCTCGTCCCAAAGAGTAACATCCCCAATTACGGAGAATTTTACGAAATTCGCCACTTTACCGCTGCGGAGGATACCTTGCTTTCCTACACCCAGATGGAAGAATGGAGCCTGGAGGATGATATCCCTTTCGGCTCGGGGCTATTGTTTCGCTGCGAAGAAGAATCTGATTTCACTTTTTCCGTCGAAATTTGTGAAGATCTGTGGGTGGCAGAACCGCCCTCGGGAAAGCACGCAAAGGCAGGCGCGACAATCATCGTGAATCTTTCTGCCGGAAATGAGATTATCGGGAAGGCTTCCTATCGACGCTTGCTTGCGAAGAGCCAGTCCGGGCGGCTTGTTTGCGGATATATTTACAGCAACGCCGGTGGCGGAGAGAGTAGCACGGATATGGTTTTTTCCGGGCACAGCATCATCGCTGAAAACGGCAACATTCTTGCGGAATCCAAGTTGTTTGAAGATACCACGGTATTGACGGAAATCGACGTACGGGGTCTTGCACGCGATCGGCGCTATCTCAATTCTTTCAAAACCATCCTGCCGGACGATCCGGAATATTTAACGGTGTATTTCCCGTGTGAGGTTCGTACGAAAGAAGTCACCGGAAATGTGATTCCGTTTTCAAAATACGGAGTGGATACACCGGTGTTTCATCGATATATCGATTCGCATCCATTCGTGCCCGACAACATCGTTGAACGTGCGGAGCGTTGCGAAGAGATTCTTACGATGCAGGCTGCGGGGCTTGCAAAACGGCTTGCCTTTACAGGGGCACAGAATGCGGTTCTTGGAATTTCCGGAGGGTTAGACAGTACGCTCGCGCTTCTCGTTGCTGTACGCGCCATGCAAAAAATAGGAAAAACGCCGGATACGATTACGGCCTTAACCATGCCGGGATTTGGAACGAGCAGCCGAACAAATGACAACGCACACAGACTCTGCGCTGCCTTGGGTGTATCTTTACGAGAAGTCGATATCACCGAAAGCGTAAAAGAACATTTGAAGGTTTTAGGGCACGACATAGACGACCACAGTGTGGTTTTCGAAAATGCACAGGCACGCATACGTACGTTGATTCTCATGGATACGGCAAACAAATGCGGTGGCATCGTTGTTGGAACAGGCGATCTTTCTGAACTGGCACTTGGGTGGTCTACGTATAATGGAGATCATATGAGCATGTATGGCGTCAACGCCGGTGTACCCAAAACGTTGGTGCGTCACATGGTTCGTTATGTCTCAGATATTTCCGGCGCTCCTGCCAAAGACGGCAAAGCGGAAAATCTATCGCTATCGGAAGTGCTCATCGATATTTTAGATACGCCTGTAAGTCCGGAGTTGTTGCCGACTGAAAACGGCGAAATTAGTCAAAAAACAGAAGATCTCATCGGACCCTATGAGTTACACGATTTCTTTCTGTATCATATGGTGCGTTGGGGGCGCAAACCTCAGACCATTCTGCAATTGGCAAGCTATGCCTTTGGACGAGGGGCGACGAGACGTGGCGATATCGACGCAAACACTTATGATGAAGAGACAATCCGAAAATGGTTATGCGTCTTCTATCGACGTTTTTTCACACAACAGTTTAAACGAAGTGCTTTACCGGACGGACCAAAGATTGGAAGCGTAGCGCTTTCTCCGCGCGGAGACTGGCGTATGCCGAGCGATGCCGAAGTGCGTCAGTGGTTGGAAGAATTGAACGAATCATAGGAACAGAAGGAAGATGAAAATCGAAAAAAAACAGTGGTTTCGCCCGGCTGCAAGCGGACGAGAAGATATTTTTTCACAACTCTGGGTGTGCGAGGACAAAAGTCGCCTTCGTGCGATTGTTCAGGTTGCGCATGGAATGTCTGAAACGGTGGAGCGATACGACGACTTCTCGCAGTTTCTTGCCCAACATGGATTTCTCGTCTGTATGAATGAACATGCCGGACATGGGCAACATGCGAAAACACTGGGCTATTTTTCGGAGAAAAACGGCGCACATTTTCTGACAGAGGATATGAAAAATCTCATGGACGAAGTGACAACGGAATACAATGCCGATGCGCGACTCCCGGTATTCCTGATGGGGCACAGCATGGGGTCTTTTCTGGCACGGGAATACATAACGCAATACGGCGAAGTTTTGAGAGGCGTCATTCTTTCCGGAACCGCGGGGAAAAACGCGGCACTCGCCCTTGGAAAGACGCTTGCGCGGATACAAAAAAAAGCAAAAGGCGACCAGTCTGTGGGGAAAATGCTTACGATCATGGCCTTCGGGTCCTATTGCAAAAAAATTGAAAATCCGGTCAATCGATGTGCGTGGCTTTCACGAGACGAGGCTGTGTGCATCGCCTATCAACAAGACCCGTATTGCGGATTTCCGTTTACCGCTTCGGGCTTCTACGATTTGTTTGCCCTGATGGAAGAGGTGAATCATAAGTCGTGGGCAGCGAAGGTTCCAAAAGACCTCTCGATTTTCTTATTTTCCGGCAGCGACGATCCCGTCGGCGGTTACGGGAAAGGGGTTATTGAGGTCTACCGGAGTTTGATCAGCAGTGGGCACGAAGATGTAACGGCGACCCTCTATCCCGGTGGGAGGCACGAGATGCTCAACGAAATCAATAAAGAAGAAGTTTATGCCGATGTCGTAGCGTGGCTGGAAAGCAAAATCGATTGAATATGGCAAAAGATCTTTATATCAAAGGTGCGAGTGAGCACAATCTGAAGAACATTAGCATTACGATTCCTCGAAATCAATTTGTCGTTTTCACAGGGTTATCCGGTTCCGGAAAGTCATCGCTTGCGTTTGACACCATCTATGCGGAAGGTCAGCGGAGATACATGGAAAGTTTATCTTCGTATGCCCGACAGTTTCTCGGGCAGATGGAAAAACCCGATGTCGAGTACATCGAAGGACTTTCTCCGGCGATTTCCATCGATCAAAAGACGACAAACAACAATCCTCGTTCTACGGTAGGGACGGTTACCGAGATTCATGATTATCTTCGACTTCTGTATGCTCGAATCGGGATACCCCACTGTCACATCTGTGGTCGGGAAATCTGCTCTCAGAGCGTCGATCAGATTGTCGATGCGCTCATGGCACACCCGGAGGGAACAAAACTCACCATTCTGTCTCCGGTTCTGAGAAAGCGCAAAGGAACGCACGAAAAAGTTCTCGAAACCATTCGCAAAGAAGGATTTATGCGTGTGCGAATCAACGGCGTGCTCCAGCGTCTCGACGAAGACGAAATAAAGCTGGAAAAAACGTATAAGCATACGATAGAAATCGTTGTCGATCGCATCGTTATCAAGCCGGGGGCAGAGGGTAGACTCTCCGAAGCGGTAGAGATGGCCATCGAATTCGGAGAAGGAATCGTCCTCGCAGAAATCGATGGAAAAGAGAGCATCTTTTCCACAAAGTTTGCCTGTCCGGAGCACGGTGTGGGGCTTGAAGAGATTGAACCTCGGGCATTTTCGTTCAATACGCCTTTTGGTGCCTGTCCCGTTTGCAACGGGTTGGGGTTTCTACAGCGCATCGATCAAAATCTCGTCATTACAGAGCCGGAAAAGAGCATTCCCAAGGGAGCACTTGCAGCAGTCTTTGCGGGAATGGAGTTCTCCGGGTTCTATAGGCAGATGATTGATGCACTTGCGAAAGACCACAACGTAGATCTCCAAAAACCTTGGAAAGACCTTCCTGCGGATTTCCGAAACGAAGTGCTGTATGGAACCGGCGAGCGGCATCTAAAATACACGTACACAAGCCGCAATACGGGTCGTGTCACCATGATGGATCACACTTTTGAAGGTGTGCTTACAAACATGGAAAGAAGATATCGGGAATCCACTTCCGACTACATCAAAGAAAAAATGGAACAATACATGAGCATCGAACCTTGCAACGCCTGTGGAGGGAAACGGCTCAGACCGGAAGTGCTTTCCGTTACGGTCGGAGGTTTAAACATTGCAGAGGTTTCCGATTTTTCGGTTCGAGACGCCATTGGATTCATCGACGCGCTTTCGCTAACGGAGAAAGAGGCGACCATTGCGAAGCAAATTCTGAAAGAGATTAAAGCCCGCCTGACTTTTCTGAAGAACGTCGGACTCGATTATTTGGCGTTGTCTCGCAGTGCGGCAACCCTTTCCGGCGGAGAATCACAGCGGATTCGTCTGGCAACGCAAATCGGTGCAGCACTCGTGGGGGTTCTCTATGTGTTGGATGAGCCGAGCATTGGTCTCCATCAGAAAGACAATGCCAAGCTGTTATACGCCCTGAGAGAACTTACCGATATTGGAAATACGCTTATCGTGGTCGAGCATGATGAAGAAACCATGCATGCGGCAGATTTTATTGTCGATATTGGCCCCGGTGCGGGGACCCATGGCGGGGAAATCGTGGCACAGGGCAGCATTGAAGACCTTTGTGCAAGCAAAAAATCCATTACAGGAGAATACCTGTCGGGGGTCAAAAAAATCCTCGTCCCAGAGCAGAGACGTGAGGGAACAGGGCATCATATACGGATTGTCGGGGCCGCCGAAAATAATTTGAAGAATATCGATGTGGTCTTTCCGCTGGGCAAGTTCATCTGTGTTACCGGCGTTTCCGGATCGGGAAAGAGTTCCCTAATCAACGAAATTCTGTACAAGGTAATCGCCCATAAGGTCAACCGAAGTCATGTGAAGCCAGGTGCTTACACGGCGATTGAAGGACTTGAATTTATCGATAAAGTCGTCGATATCGACCAAAACCCAATCGGACGCACACCACGGTCGAACCCTGCAACCTATACGGGACTATTTACGCCCATTCGTGATTTGTTTGCGCAACTTCCGGAGGCGAAGATGCGTGGCTACGAAAAGGGACGTTTCAGCTTCAACGTCAAAGGGGGGCGCTGTGAGGCTTGTAAGGGCGACGGAATCATTAAAATCGAAATGCACTTCTTGTCAGATGTCTATGTGCCTTGCGAGGTTTGTAATGGCAAAAGGTACAATCGCGAAACCCTTGAAGTGAAATATAAGAATAAAAACATCTACGATGTGTTGGACATGACCGTTTCAGAGGGGGTGGAATTCTTCAAGAATCACCCGGTGATTTCCCGGCAATTAAAGACGCTGGAAGAGGTTGGTCTTGGCTATATAAAGCTGGGGCAGCCTTCAACGCAATTATCCGGTGGCGAAGCGCAACGTGTGAAACTTGCTACGGAACTTTCAAAACGCAGCACCGGTCGCACCCTTTATATTTTGGATGAGCCGACAACAGGATTGCATTTTGCCGATGTCGATAAGTTGAATCAAGTTTTGGACGCGCTTGTCGATTCCGGAAATACGGTTGTGGTCATTGAACATAATCTCGATGTCATCAAACGCGCCGATTATATCATCGACCTTGGACCGGATGGTGGAGATAAGGGAGGAACCATCATTGCAACAGGAACCCCGGAGGAAGTTGCAAAAAACAAAAAATCGTATACGGGGCAGTATTTGAAAAAAATTCTTACCTAAGCGAAAGGCGAGTTCAAGCAATCCCCTTTGGTTTAGCCTCGGATCAGTCTTTATGCTTATCAAGCCACGTCTTTATGAGCCGAAACGTTTCGTCGCTGATAACATGTTCAATGCGACAAGAATCGCCAAGGGCAGTTTTTTTATCGACACCAAGCGTTTTCTGCAAAAATTCAGCAATCCGCGTGTGGCGTTCATAAATGTCCTCTGCTGCTTTATGCCCGATGTCCGTCAATTCGATTTTCCCACCGGAATCGATGCGAATAAGACCTTCATTGCGGAGAATGCTCATGGCTCGACTTACACTCGGCTTCGAATAGCCAAGCTCATTGGCAATATCCACAGAACGCACACTACCGTTACGCGTTTTGAGGACAAGGATGGTTTCTAAATAGTTTTCCCCTGATTCATGAATATTCATTGATCTCATCCTTCCATAAACTTGTCGTCTTTATCCATTTCATTTTAACATTTTTTCGCCGTGTGCTATATAATATTTTTATGGGAGAATTCTTATTACAATCCAAATATAAAATGAAGGGCGATCAACCGCTTGCCGTCGAGAATCTCGTGCAAGGCGTACAGTCCGGAAAACGATTTCAGACGCTGCTCGGCGCGACGGGGAGTGGGAAGACGTTTACAATGGCGAATGTCATTCAGCAAATTGGAAAACCTACGCTGGTTATTTCTCATAACAAGACCCTTGCGGCACAGCTGTATGGGGAATTCAAGGAGTATTTCCCGGACAATGCCGTAGAATATTTTGTATCTTACTACGACTATTATCAGCCCGAAGCGTACGTGGCATCAACAGATACCTATATCGAAAAAGATTCAGACATCAACGAAGAAATTGAGAAACTCCGTTATTCTGCAACTTCCGCAATTGTGGAACGGCAGGATGTTATTATTGTTGCGTCTGTAAGTTGCATCTATGGATTGGGTAGCCCGATCGATTATGGATCTCAGGTGCTTTCGCTCAGACCCGGGCAGAAGCATGACCGCAATGACATCGTCCGTCGGCTTGTCGATATTCAATACACGCGCAACGATATTGCGTTTGGTCGAGGAAATTTCCGCCTTCGTGGCGACATCATTGACGTTTTCCCTGTGGGTGCCGACCGTGCGGTTCGCATTGAACTGTTTGGCGACGAAATCGAAGACATAAAAGAACTTGATTCGGTGACCGGAGAGATTTCCGCCCGGCGGAATCACGTGGCGATTTTCCCTGCATCACTGTATGTGGCGAGCAAAGAGAAAATGGCGCATGCCGTTTCTACGATAGAAGAAGAGCTTGAAGAGCGCCTCCGGTGGTTCAAAGATAGAGGAAAATTGCTCGAAGCGCAGCGGATTGAGCAGCGTACACGATTTGACGTGGAGATGCTGCGAGAAATCGGAACGTGTAAGGGCATCGAAAATTACAGTCGCCACATTACAGGGCTTTCACCCGGAAGCCGTCCCTATACACTCATCGACTACTTCCCCGACGATTTTCTAATCATTGTGGATGAGAGTCATGTGATGTTGCCTCAGCTGCGTGCGATGTACAACGGTGATCGTTCGCGCAAACAGGCACTTGTGGACTACGGGTTTCGTCTCCCCTCGGCACTCGAAAACAGACCTTTGAAATTCGAAGAATGGATGGATCTTGTGTCGCAGGCCATTTTTGTTTCCGCAACCCCGTCGTCTTTCGAACGGGAGCTGAGCGGGGGCATTTCTGCAGAGCAAGTGATTCGCCCGACCGGTCTTGTGGATCCACGGATTGAGGTTCATCCGACAAAAGGGCAAATTGATGATCTCATCGCTGCCATCCATAAGGTGACGGAGCGCGGAGAAAAAGTGCTCGTTACCACCTTAACCAAGAAAATGGCGGAGAGTCTTACGGATTATCTGACAAAAGTAGGCATTCGCGTGCGTTATCTGCATTCCGATGTCGAGACATTTGAGCGCATGGAAATTATTCGGGACATCCGTTCGAATGTCTTTGATGTGCTTATCGGCATCAATTTGCTTCGCGAGGGACTCGACATTCCGGAAGTAAGTCTTGTGGCGATTCTGGATGCAGACAAACAAGGATTCCTGCGCAATGACACTTCGCTGATCCAGACCATCGGAAGAGCCGCAAGAAATGTAAACGGGCTCGTCATTCTTTATGCGGACGGGATTAGTCCTTCCATGGAGCGGGCAATGAGCGAAACGGAACGCAGACGTGCCATTCAAGTTCAATACAATGAAGACAATGGCATTACGCCCACAACAATAGAGAAGGCCGTGCGCGAAGTGGCGCGTGCAACCATGGTCGCGGAAGCGGAAGACAGCTATTACGAGGCGCGAACAGCCGCAGAGATGACGAAAAAAGAAAAACAAGACTACATCAAACGACTTCAAAAGGATATGCAGGAGGCGGCAAAAAATCTTGAATTTGAACGTGCCGCAATTTTGCGTGACAGAATGCTCGAAATGAAAGCGTCGTTGTAGACGAGAAGCGGGGAAGGAGCAACAGACATGAAATGCGTAATCTTAGACGGCGTTACAGTTTCAGGAAACGACCTCAACTGGGCAGTTTTTACATCGCTTGGGAAATTAGCCTATCATCCGCGGAGTCTTCCGGAGCAGATTATTCCCAATATAGGGTCTGCCGAAATTGTGCTCACGAGCAAGTGCGTCATCGATCGAAGCGTTATGGAAGCGTGCCCAAAACTGAAATACATTGGTGTTTTTGCAACCGGATTTAACAACATCGACATCTATGCTGCGCAAGAGAGAGGCATTGCGGTAACGAATGTTCCGGCATACAGCATGAATTCTGTCGCACAGCTCACCTTTGCGTTGTTGCTTGAAATGACCAATCACGTTCAAGAAC
Source organism: Eubacteriales Family XIII. Incertae Sedis bacterium (assembly GCA_031287295.1). Classification (GTDB taxonomy): domain Bacteria; phylum Bacillota; class Clostridia; order Peptostreptococcales; family Anaerovoracaceae; genus JAISTV01. The sequence goes on along the minus strand of JAITTH010000048.1, from coordinate 976 downwards.
ACAATGAAGCGGTTCACCGGGGGGATTGGGCAAAAAGTGCAGATTTTAGTTTTGCCCTGACACCACAAATAGAACTTTCAGGAAAGACGATGGGCATTATTGGCTATGGCGCCATCGGAAAACGTGTGGCACAGATTGCACGTGCTTTCGGTATGCGCGTATTGGTCAACACCAATCATCCACCGCAAGATGCCCGCATCGGCAAACGTATATCCTTTGTTGGAAAAGAAGAACTATTTGAGAAGTCCGATGTTATTTCGCTGCATTGTCCATTGACGAAAGACAACAAACACTTGATTAATCTATCGACGATTCGCTTCATGAAGGATGGCGTAATGTTATTGAATACTTCGAGAGGTCCGCTCGTAGATGAGTTTGACCTCGCTGTTGCGTTGAAGAGTGGCAAGATTGCCGCAGCGGGAATTGATGTTTTGGAGCAGGAGCCTCCCGATAAACACAATCCGCTCGCAGTGTTGGATAATTGCATCATTACACCGCATATTGCATGGCGCAGCAAGAATTCCAGAGAACGGCTCATCAACACGACCTACTTAAATTTAGAAGCCTATCTAAAAGGGCTTATTCTGAATCGAATCGTATAACTATGCGCTACCTTATGTGAGACGGTTTCTACAGGAGCGATTCCCACGTTTCGTATGCGTTGAGCAGTGCGGTGTTCAACTGTTCAAGTGTTTCTGCCTTTTCGAGCAAGACAGCAGGGTTGCTTCGCGTATCTTCGGATTCCAGCGATTTTTCAGTCTCGCGAATTTTAGATTCCAGCATTTCGATTTCTGCTTCCGCCTCGGTACGGAGGCGTTCTTTTTTACGCAGGGCGGCCTCTTCTCGTTTTTTGTTCTGACGGTGCTGTTCAGCATCCGAAATATAGCGTTTTTTTTCACGTTGCGTCGTGGTGTCGTCTGACGCATCGACCATGTTGCCCGATAGCTTGCGCAAATATTTCTTTCCTGTCCCGACC
>JAITTH010000027.1 GCA_031287295.1 Eubacteriales Family XIII. Incertae Sedis bacterium | reverse complement strand
ATACAAGGTTATTTTAACATTCCGGTGGATCATCTTTTTGGAATTCCGATTCTGGTGCGCCATTTTCGCCAAAAGAAACTGAAAGACATTGTGATTGTTTCGCCCGACCACGGCAGTGTGACACGTGCACGCAATATGGCACAGCCGTTCGATGCACCGATTGCCATCATCGATAAGCGGCGCCAGAAGGCGAATGAAAGTGAAGTCATGAACATCATCGGAGATATTGCGGGGAAAACCTGCATTCTCGTGGATGATATGATCGATACGGCGGGTACGATTACCAATGCTGCCAACGCGCTCAAGGAGGTGGGGGCGGAGTCCGTCTATGCCTGTGCGACGCACGGAATTCTCTCCGGAAAGGCGATTGAGCGCATTGAATCGTCGGCGATTAAGGAGCTGCTCTTCTTAAACACGGTACCGATTCCGGACCATAAAAAAATCGATAAGATTAAGATGGTCTCTGTCGCGCAAATTTTCTCGGAAGCCATGATGAATATTCATACACATGGCTCCGTCAGCAAGCTGTTCTCTGTATAAATCGGTTATGTTATTCAGAAAAGAAAACAAACGTACCTTCATTATTGTCGGACTTGGAAATCCGGGGGCGAAATATGAAAAAACACGGCACAATGCCGGATTTTGTGTCATAGATCGGCTTGCCGAAAAACTTGGCGTTACCAACTGGAAAAGCAAACACAAGGCACTCCTTGGAGAAACGAAAGTGAAGAACATAAAGGTTTTTCTTGTGAAACCACAGACGTACATGAATGCGTCCGGCGACAGTGTCATTTCCTTGTTACGGTATCACAACGTCGATCCCGGCGATCTTGTTGTCATTTACGATGACATCGATATTCCTATGGGAAAGGTGCGCATACGAAAAGAGGGGAGCGCAGGATCACACAACGGAATGCGTTCGATTGTCGGGCGAATCGGGGGTGCTTTTTTGCGGGTTCGCATCGGAATCGGAGCAGATCGAGGGGAAATTTCCTTGATTGACTTTGTTCTTGGACGTTTCACATCTGCAGAACAATCGGAAATGGCAGATGTTTATGAGCGAGCGGCAAATGCGGTGCTCTCGATTTTAGAAGATGGTGTTGACACTGCAATGAATCGATACAATGGCTGATCGAAAGAAGATTCATATCTCCGGATTATCTGAATTTCAGATAACACCGGTTCTCGCGGAATTTCTCGAGAAGGGCAATCGTCCGGCACCTACGTGCCTCATTCTCGTGCCATCCTTTGAATGGGGTGTGGATATCGCGAAAAATCTCCGGTTTTTTCTCCACCGCCGAATTCATCTTTTGCCGGAGGCGGAGCCGACCTTTATGAATTTTGAAGCGAAAAGCCGGAGCGACCTCAATGCGCGCCTCTCTGCGATGATTGCGTTGCGAAGCGAACCGGGTGCAGTGGTCCTTGCCCCGGTTTCTGCTGCGTTGAAAAAACTCCTGCCACCGGAAGCGTTTCTCAAAGGAACCATCGACTTTGCTGTGAACGAAGAAGCGAGCCCGGACGCGTTGAAAAGTGCTCTGGTCGAGTTGGGCTATGAGCGCGTTTCCCTCGTCGAAGAAAAAGGGACGTTTGGTCTTCGCGGCGATATTTTGGACATCTTTCCCCCGAATACACAAGATCCTTATCGCATTGAATTCTTCGGAGACACTGTTGAAGCAATTCGTACCTACGATGCCGAGAGTCAGCTTTCAATGGGCTCCCTCGATCGTTGTCGCATTTATCCCGCATCAGAGTTTTTGACGGATTCAGAGGAGAAACAGGCTGCCCTGAATCGGATTTCGGCGGTTTACGAAGCTGCCGGGGAAAAAGCAGACGGTGAGGTTCGAAGTGCGCTCAAAAATCGCCTCGCTGCCGTAAGAGAGGCTGTGGAGACCGGAATCAATCGTCGCATCTTAGAGCATTTTGTCAAATATTTTACCGACAGCCCTGCCGATCTTGCCGACTATTTGCCGGAGAATGGACTGCTTGCGGTCGTCGATCCGGATCGCATCTTTGAAACGACGCGACTTGCGGAGCAAGAAGGACAAGAAGATTTCGACCGGTTTTTAGAGCAAGGTTATGTGGTTTCCGACGACAGCAAAACGCTACCCGGTGTAAACGATCTGGAAATTTTGTCGGCAAAACGCAAGGCCATTGTTTTTACCCCAACCGACGATCCTCCAAAGATGTTTCCATCCATCACCGAGTGTCACCGATACGAAGGACGCAGGCCCCCAAGTTTTGGTGGGTATCTGGAACTTCTGAAATCGGAATTGAAACGATATCACAAACTTGGCTTTGACATGACCATCGTTTGTGGTTCCGAAGAACGCATTGAAAATCTGCGGGAACTGCTTTCGCATGAGAAGCTTTCGGAGGCGATACATCTCGTTCGGGGCAACCTTGCCGGGGGAATGGAACTCACGAACGAGAAAAAAGTATGGCTTTGGGATGGCGATATTTTCCGGGGGGAAAAACGTCGTCGTCGCAAATCGAGCGAAGGGAGCAAGAATAAAGCGCCCATTCGATCCTTCGCAGACATACGTCCCGGCGACTATGTTGTGCACGAAGGTCATGGCATCGGGAAATATGCGGGCATTCATCAACTTACGGTGCAAGGGAAACGCCGCGACTATCTCAAATTACAATATGCGGGAAGCGACCTGCTCTATGTTCCTGTCGAGCAGATGTCTCTTCTTCAGAAATATATCGGGGGCGGGGAGGTTTCTCCGCGTGTGCACAAACTGTCCGGATCGGAATGGAAGAATGCGAAGGCACGGGCGAAGGCGGACATTGCAGAAATGGCAAAAGAAATCGCGCAGCTTTCCGCAGCACGCCTCACCGTAAAGGGTCATGCGTTTTCGCCGGACACCGTTTGGCAAGCGGAGTTTGAAGAGAAATTTCCCTATGAAGAAACCGAAGATCAGCTGCGTAGCATTCAGGCGATTAAGCAAGATATGGAAAGACCGATTGCCATGGATCGGCTGCTTTGTGGCGATGTCGGTTACGGAAAGACCGAGGTTGCACTTCGCGCCGTGTTTAAGTGTGCGATCGAAGGGAAACAAGCTGCGGTTTTGGTTCCCACGACCATTCTTGCGAATCAGCATTTTATCACTTTCACAGAACGACTGCGCGATTTTCCGCTCAAGGTCGATATTCTATCGCGGTTTCGTACGGAAACGGAACAAAAGGAAGTGGTTCGGCAAATCGAAAAAGGGCAGGTCGATATCGTGATCGGAACGCATCGGCTGCTTTCCAACGACGTGAAATTTCGCGATTTGGGGCTGCTCGTCGTGGATGAAGAGCAACGATTCGGGGTACGACAGAAAGAAAAAATCAAACAACTCAAAACGAATGTAGATGTGCTTACGCTTACGGCAACACCCATTCCGCGTACGCTCCACCTGTCCCTCATGAGCATTCGCGACATGGATGTCATTGAAGAGCCACCGCTGGATCGCTACCCCATTCAGACCTATGTTATGGAAGAAAACGAAGAGATTATCCGAGAGACGATTCGGCGAGAATTGGCGCGAAAAGGACAGGTTTTTGTCGTTGTCCGAAAGATTGGCGGCATCGAACGCATCGTCGCAAACATCAGAAAACTTGTGCCGGAAGCGAAGGTCGAAGCAGGGCACGGCAGAATGAACGAAGTCGAACTCGAAAACCGCATGATGGATTTCATCGACAAGAAATTTGATGTCCTTGTCGCCACGACCATCATCGAATCGGGGCTGGACATTCCGAATGTGAACACCATCCTCATTTTAGAAGCAGATCATTTTGGGCTTTCTCAGCTCTATCAGTTGCGTGGGCGCGTAGGACGCAGCAATCGTGTGGCATTCGCCTATTTTCTCTACAGAAGAGGGAAGGTTCTCTCCGAAGTTGCGACAAAGCGTCTGCGTACGATTCGCGAGTTCACAGAGTTTGGTGCCGGGTTCAAAATTGCTGTGCGCGACCTTGAAATTCGCGGGGCGGGAAATCTGCTCGGGTCGGAACAATCCGGTCATATGGTTGCCGTGGGTTACGAATTGTATTGCCGTATGGTGGAAGATGCCGTTGCGGAACTTGCCGGAGAACGCGAAGAACAAGAGGATCGTGACGTACAGCTCGATCTACCGCTGGATGCCTATGTTCCGGATTCCTTCATTGCCGATGAAATATTGAAATTGCAGGCTTACAAAAATATCGCCATGGTGTCGTCATTGGGCGATCTTTCCGAAACGCTCTCGGAACTCGAAGATCGCTACGGAGCCGTGCCCGAATGCGTGCGTACGCTCGCCTATGCCGCGCTGCTTCGCCATCTTGCGCAGAAGGCCGGAATCGAACGCATTTACGCAGAAAATGCTGCCATCGTTTTTGTTTATGCCAGCGCGGCATCGTTCCCGATTGAAAAGATCGCAGAGGCGGCTGTCGCCTATCCCAACCTGCGCATAACCGGAACCCTAAAGCCTGTTTTGCGTTTTCCGATCGGGAACATTCGGGACGGGAGCATCGACGGCGAAGTTCTCAGCGAATTGGCAGAGTTCTTAGCCTCCTGTGACAAAGCGTGCTATAATAAGTCGTGAAAACTTCAGAAAAGAAAAGGAAGGTATATCGAATGTTCAAAAAAGAAAAAATGTCGTCTAAAATTTTCGTTTCAGTATGTTGTCTGGTCATTGTCTTTGTCGGATTGTTCTCGCTCGCGGGTTGCGGAGAAAAGAAAGACATCTTTGTCACAGTAGACGGAACCGAAATCACACTCGATCAAGTCGATCAGATGGCTGCCTTTGTGGCTTTGCAATACGGCATGGATTATAGCACCCTGGACGCGGCCTTGAAGGCAAATCTGGAAACTTCCATGTTATCGTATCTTGTGGAGGACAGACTGATCAAAGCCTATTTTGAAAGCAAAGATATCACGGTCATTACGGATGAAATCAAAAAGCTGGTCGATGAACAAATTGCAAATGCCCTCGAAACGCCGGACGTTCAGAAGCAACTCGAAGACAATCATATCTCAGAAGATACGCTTCGTATCGTCTTTGAAGCTCAGTTCTACAACCAGGAATATCAAAAGCAAGTCAATCTGGATACCCCGGTGAGCGACAAGGAAATTTCCGAGTATTATGATGAGCATAAAGCCGAATTTGTCACCCCTTCTTCGATTTCTGTCAGTCAGATCATGATGGGCGATTCTACGCACGACGAAGCGGTACGCGCACAGATTGAAGAAGTGCGTCAACGCATACTCGACGGCGAAGATTTTGCCGCACTTGCCAATGAATTCAGCATCGATCCGGCAAGCAATACCGTGGGAGGTAATATGGGTTCGATTACAAAAGGAGTTTGGGGCACTGCTTTTGACGATGTTGCTTTTTCCTTAACCAATGGCGCGCTTAGTGAGGTTGTCGAAAGCGAATATGGATTCCACATCATCCTGGCGACCGGTGATGTCATTGAGGAACAGGCACAGTCACTGGAACAAGCGAAAACCACGATCTCGAATATCCTTCAAACCTCGCATTTTGAAGAGGCGCTCACACAATTGAGAAAAGATGCGAAAATCAAATTCGATGAGGACCGTGTAGAATACAACGCCGAAACCGGAATCATATCCGTAAAGGCGACAACGGAAGCCGCAATTTCCAAGTAACGTTATGAAAGTCGCTTTTAAGGTAATCAAAAGATGACGAACGATGGCGGATGGCAGAAGAATCTTATTCAGATAGAACCTTATGTACCGGGGGAACAACGCAGTACCCCCGGACTTATCAAACTAAACACAACTGAGAATCCATTTCCGCCTTCGCCCGCAGTGTGGCAGGCGATTCGTACGTTCAATCCGGTAGATTTGATTCGCTATCCCGATACGACGGGGGAAGCCTTTCGGAACGCTGTTTCCGAGTGTTATGGGGTCGAAGCCGATCATGTATTTGTGGGCAACGGTTCGGATGAGGTTTTGGGTTTCGCTTTCCGTGCGTTTTTTAACGGAGAACGTCCGGTGCTGTTTCCGGACATTACCTACTCCTTCTATTCTGTCTGGTGCAGATTTTTCAACATTCCCTACGAGCCCATTCCGCTGGATGAAAATTTTCGCATTCTTCCGGAAGACTATGACAGACCCAATGGCGGCATTGTAATCTGCAATCCAAACGCTCCGACCGGTGTCGGAGAAAGTCGTGCTTTCATCGAAAACTTCATGAAGAAACAACAATCCTCTGTGGTTATCGTTGACGAAGCCTATGTTGATTTTGGCTGCCAAACTGCGGTGGACCTCACAAAAACCTATGAGAATCTGCTCGTTTGTCGCACCCTGTCGAAATCGTATTCCTTAGCCGGTATGCGCATCGGATTCTGCATCGGAAGCAAGGTATTGATAGATGCCCTGAACGCGGTGAAGAACTCTTTCAATTCCTATACGACGAATCGGATATCTGTGGAGGTCGGGCTTGCTGCGTTGCAAGATCAGGTATGGTTTCAGGAGCATATCGAGAAAGTGATTTGCACGCGTCAGCGCACGGTCAACGCGTTACGCGCACTGGGTTTTCTTGTTTTCGACAGTGAGGCAAATTTTATTTTCGCAACACATCCCGATGCATTGGCGAAGGATATTTACCATGATTTGAGCGACCATAACATCCTCGTACGCTGGTTCGACAAGCCACGCATTCACAACTACCTGCGCATCAGCATCGGTACGGATGAAAATATGCAGAAGCTCATGGATAGAATTTCGGATTTCCTTGCAAAAAAATGCGGAGGGAGAAAAAAATGAGCACGCTATTCGAGAAGATTACGATTCTTGACAAGTACGGCACGGTGCAGCCGAACCATTATGTGTATGTAAAGGATGGCAAAGTCGCCTATATTGGCAAAGACGCGCCTCTGCAATATGCAGACGACATCATTTCGGGTGAAGGGAAACTCCTGATGCCCGCATTTTACAACGCGCATACCCACTCGCCCATGACGCTGATGCGCGGGTACGGCGAAAACATGAAATTAGAAGACTGGCTGCATAAGCGGGTTTTTCCTTTTGAGGAAAAACTGGACCGCGAGGCGGTTTACTGGGCGACGATGTTACATATGGCGGAATCTTTCCGGAGCGGAATTGTCTCGTCCACGGATATGTACTTCTTGTGTGAAGAAATTGTTCGGGCTGCGGTAGAAAGCGGTGCAAAAATCAATGTGGGCAGGGCCTTCACTTCTTTCGACGAAAACGTACCGATGCGAGAGATGCGAGCTTTCAAAGAATTGGATGCGCTTGTGAAGCTCTCAAACGGTGCCTATGGCGGGCGCATACGTGTGGAAGCGGCCTTGCACGCGGAATACACTTCCACGCCCCGTCTCGTGCGGGAAATCGCAGAATATGCCGCCTCTGAGGGGTTGCAGATGCATGTACACGTATCGGAAACCAAGGCGGAACATGAGGCGTGCAAGGAGAGACACGAAGGAAAGACCCCGGTTCGCTATTTTTATGATGCGGGACTGTTCGATGTGAAGACAACTGCGGCACATGGCGTTTGGCTTGAAAAGGAAGACATCGCGTTGCTTGCGGAGAAAAAAGTAACGGTTGCCAGCTGCCCTATAAGCAATTTGAAGCTCGCCAGTGGCGTGTGTCCCGTGCCTGAGCTGATGAAGGCGGGTATTGATGTGGCGCTCGGTACAGACAGCGTTGCTTCGAACAACAGCCTCGATATTTTTGAAGAAATGAAATTTTTCTCGCTTCTGCAAAAAGGATGGCGTGGGGATCCGACCCTGTCTACCCCCAGGGAGGTGTTGAATGCAGCTACATTTGTCGGAGCAAAAAGTCAGGGAAGAACGGATTGCGGGCGCATTGCGGAAGGCTATCGAGCCGATCTCATCGTGATTGACCTTCAAAAACCGTCCTTACAACCCCTACACGATCTCTATAACAATCTCGTCTATTCTGCATCCGGAGCCGATGTTTGGCTCACGATGATCGATGGGAAAACGGTTTATCACAAAGGTGAATTTCTCACCTTGGATATCGAACGCGTCTATTTTGAAGTAAACGGCGCGGTTGCTCGCGTTCTTGGAATGTTGAATGAGTAAAACACAAAAAACTTTTATGGCCGGTGCCATGATTCTTGCGGTCGCCGGTGTTTTATCCAAAGTCCTCGGCGCGATATTTCGTATACCGCTTACGAATTTTATCGGTGCGGAAGGAATGGGCTACTATCAGGCGGCGTACCCGGTCTATACCCTCATCCTTATCGTGTCTCAGGCAGGCTTCCCGGTTGCCATTTCGAGGCTCGTCTCCGAACGTGTCGTTGTCGGAGATTATTACGGTGCGCATCGAGTCTACCGTGTGTCTCTGACCGTGATGGCGATCGTCGGAACCTTCTTCACGTTGCTCCTGTGGTTTCTTGCCGAACCGCTTACGCGCTATCTCGAAGATCTGAACGGAGCGGTTCATGCGATGCGTGCCATTGCGCCCGCGATTTTTTTCGTCACGATCATGTCTGCGCAATTGGGATATTTCCAAGGTCTTCGCAATATGCGACCGTCTGCGGTGATTCAGGTGGTCGAGCAACTGTTCCGCGTGGGCATCGGACTGCTTCTCGCCTATTTGCTGCTCTCGAAGGGCAAAGATTATGCGGCGGCAGGTGCTACATTCGGAGCAACGGCAGGTGGAATCGCCGGTTTTCTTGTGGTCATGCTCATCTACATTGCTTTTCGGCGTACGCGAGGATTCGACGCCCGTCTGGAAGCGAGTCATATCCGATTCCAAGATCAGCAGCAATCCGTGAAAACGATTCTCTCTCGATTGTTTGCCATTACAATTCCGATTACGATTGGGGCATCGATCATGCCGATCATGTACAATCTCGATCTCGTAATCGTGGCAAACCGACTTTCTGCGGCAGGATGGAATCCGGAAGATGTCCGGAGCATGTACGGGCAGCTTACCGCAATGGCAGGCTCTGTTGTGAATCTACCGTTCGTTCTCACCGAAGCCATGGCGATTAGTATTGTTCCGACCGTTGTCGCGGCATGGAAGATGCGCGATACAAGATTTTTGCACCGAAACGTGACGCTGAGCATTCAGGTAACATCCATCATTGCGATGCCGTGTATGATTGGCATGATGGCGTTGGCAAAGCCCATTATGCTGCTGCTCTATCCGACGCAAAAGGAAGATGCGATTGCCGCAGCGCCAAGTTTTTTTATCCTTGCCATAGGCATTCTCTTCCTGGGGCTCAATACGAGCCTTACCGCAGTTTTGCAGGGCGTTGGACGTCAGGGTGTGCCGGTTCGAAATATGTTCATCGGTGCGCTGTTTAAGGCACTTTTTACGTTTGTGCTCACAGGAATTCCCGCACTGAACATTCGTGGCGCAGCTGCCGGTACGGTGATTGCCTATCTCATCGCTGCCGTTTTGAATACCCTTGCGGTAAAAAAATACACGCGCGCGCGCATCGAATGGTCGAAATCGATTCTACGACCTTTCATCAGTGCCTTGGTTATGGGGGGGCTCGCCTACCTTTCGCATAAACTGCTGCTTGGAATCTTGGGGAACAGTTTGTCTACGCTCGTCGGGGTCGCTTTGGGAGGTATTTGTTATGTTGTGATGCTTTTTGTGACGAAGGCGGTTACCGAAGAAGAGCTCGCAGGATTTCCAAAGGGCAAAACCCTTGTGAAGATGTATCGAAAAGTATTGACACGAAATTCCAAAGGTGCGAGAATGTAATCTGTAATTAGCTTAGAAAGTCTCAGTTCTTTCGTATTGAACAAAGGAGGAAAATTCCGTGAACAAAGCAGATTTAATTGCAGCTGTCTCAGATAAGACCGGCTTCACAAAGAAAGACTCAGAGGTTAGTGTCAACGCACTTATCTCCACGATTGAAGAAGCACTCGTGAAGGGAGAAAAGGTTCAGCTTATCGGTTTTGGTACATTTGAGACCCGCAACCGGAAAGCTCGCCAGGGTCGCAACCCGCGTAAGCCGGACGAAGTTATGGAAATCAAAGCTTCTACCGCACCTGTATTCAAGGCCGGTAAGGCCCTCAAAGATGCGGTGAACAAATAGAGCATATTTGTAAAGGCTTTAACAAACAGTCCATGTGAAGATGCGTGGGCTGTTTTTTAAAGCCTTTTTTCTGTCCGAAGCGAAGGGCTTATTTCGATTATAAATGTCTTGTAATCCCCTTTACCTTAGATAATCTCATATAAGTTCGTTGCGTCCTCTTTTTTGGTGCTTTCGGTAAGCGCTAAGACGCGAACTCTAAGATCGGAATTGCCAAAATGCACGACAATCTCATCGCCGATGGAGACTTCTGTTCCTGCTTTTGCCGGACGACCACCCACCTCCACGCGACCCAAATCGCAGGCTTCTTTGGCAACCGTACGCCTTTTTATGATTCGAGATACCTTTAAAAATTTGTCGATGCGCATCGTTTCTCCTTAATCCGTCATGGTGCGGAATTTACTTGCTGTTCTTAGGATAAACCAAGTGAGTGCCACATGAATCGGAAATTGTGCTAAATTAATGCCGAATCGCAACATCGTAAGCACTTCACCCGCAGACTTTCCTGCCGTAAGGATGAGCCAAACGGAATTCATACCAAGAATGACAATGATCAAATTCAGTGCCCATGCGATGGCAACACGCGAAACGCGAATCGGGCGTTTGTAGAGAAATAGGGCAAACAGAAATCCTGTCGCCATTTCGCTCAGGGCATAAAAGGGCAGGTAAGCTCCGCCGGTAGACATGGAGGCAAAGAAGCCGAGTGTATCTCCGGCAAATCCAAAGACCAGGGCTGCCCAAGGACCGTAGAGCATTGCCGCAAGGGCATCGGTAAGATAAGCAAATGTGATGAGCTTGATGCCCGAAAAGTAAATCGTAAGGAAGGGCAGGCCGAGAATGGTTCGGGCAGCGAGAAGAGCCGCCATCACCACTAAGTGTTTCGTCGAAAACACATTTTTGAGAGAAAAAAGCTCTCTCGGGCGCGTAGAAAGAGAATCAACCATAAAAAAACCTCCTCGTCTGAGATTTCGCAACCACACAAACGGGAAGTTTACGTGCAGCAGCGGACGCAGCATTGTATCGCAGGCGGGGCGGATCTTCGCCACTTTTGCCATTTCGTTTCTGAGCGACATCCCATCTCAGAACACTAAGATCTTTCGAATTTCTCAATCGATCAACGCACAGTGCTTACTCTACTTTAGGGAAGCACCGATTCTTTAATCAGTGCTTCTTTCGATAAATTGATTATATCGTCTTTTGTTTAAAAATTCTACTAGCCTCATGTGATTGCGATTTTATTCTCTTAATCTCTTAAGTCTCGTCCCATCGATTGTAGGACTTGATATGCACTTTAATATTTCAATTTTTCTTAGTATTTTACATACTATAGGTTG
>JAITTH010000121.1 GCA_031287295.1 Eubacteriales Family XIII. Incertae Sedis bacterium | reverse complement strand
TGCTGATTTCAGATGATGGACTTGCAAAAATGTTGGATGAACCGATGAACGACGAAACGCTTCGAACAGCATCTCCACAGGCTGCCGAACGCATCGCATTCTACCGTGCGCATGGAATTGCTTTTGTCGCTCGCCCTGTAGAGGGTCGTAACGGCAAGTTTAAAAAAGGAAGCAATCTGAATTATACCTATGAGCTTGCACGAAGGCTCGCCCAGGGAGATTCCATGCAGACGCTCTTTGCCACAAACGGACCATTTCACGGGGGCTATGCGGAAGGTGATGTTGTCGTTCACGATCTCATCCTGATGCTCGATAAAGACAGCTCTATCATACCCGGGGCACTGGAAGCAACCGCTCCTGAATTTTTTGTTGACCCACTCCTTGCCTATACGCAAAACGAAACGGTAGCTGCAAATGAAAAAACAAATTACTTTACCCGAGTGATGAGTCGGTTCAATGACATCCTTTATCGGGTTGCACTTCCGAACAAAGCACTACAAGGGCTTATGGTTCCGCTCATGGGACACAATGCATTTATTCGCAAAGACTTTCTTGAGAAATCCGGTGGTTGGGCGGAAGACCGTGTTTCCGAAGATTATGCGAAGTCCATCGATGCGTATGCGATGGGCTATCATGGGAAATACATTACCTTCAGCGGACTCGATTTTTCGGAGCATGTTTGCCAACATTTTGTTGAAGAGACGGAGAAGCAGTGCCGTTACAGCTATGGGGTTTCGGAGCTTGCCTTCGGAGGACGGTCTTCGGCAGCGAAAAAACGAAACGCACCGAAGGGTTCCGAGAAGATCAAATTCCCGCTTTTCATGGACATGGTGATCTATTACTTTTCTTATTTCAATCTTGGCGCTGCAATTCCAACCATGTTGCTTCTGCTTTACACACATCAGATTTACTATCTGTTTGCAGGAATCCTCATCAATTTCATCATCTTCTGGTTCTGTCCGTCTGTGCAGGTAAAAATGCTTGGGAAAACCAGTGGATTTTCAGGGCTCCTAAGCGCCTTCGGCAACTTTGCGCTGATCGGCTTTGCCTTCTTTGGGCACGGATATTCGATGATGCGGGGTTTTTTTATCTATCTGAGCGATCGCATCCGAAAACGCTATGAGCCTTTCTCGGCAACAAATGTTGAGATGGTTGAGCACTCCTTTAAGTTGGGAATGGGCATCTTGGGAACCTATTATCGGAAAAATATCATCGGGCTTGTTGCATCTCTGCTGATTTTTTATGGATGTATCATGGTGCTTGGCGATATTCCGCCACACATCATTCGACCGCTCATCGTCGCATTCCTGCTGACCTACGTATTTGCCCCGGTTCTCTTGACGCCGCAACTTTATGCAACGAAAAAGAAATCGAAAGAAGCAAAATAGGATGCCGGATTTTTTTAGTATGCAAGGGGATTCACGCCCAACTGCACAAAAGCCAACCACGCCGTTGCGCCCGCATGAACGCGCTTATTGTATTCCCACGGAATGTTTGTTCCTGTAACAGAAAATCCGGTTGTGAGACCATCGATGTCTGTGGCATAAATGCTACCATCCTCCAGCGCATTTGCATTGAGGAAGGTAAGAATTTCGTTATATTTCGTCTCGTTTCCGATTTGCTTGTAGGCAATTGCGACCTGCGCCGTTCCTTCATACCAGATGCCGCCTGTGCCGTCTCGGAAACTGTAACCCCCCGGGGTTCCGTCTTTGATGCCGGAAGACATATTTGCTTCCACAAACGCCAGAATTTTCTCCCCCTCTGCCTGCGCAAACTCATCTCCGAGTGCAAGCACTGCCCATGTATTTACATCCAAGGGTAAGACCTCTGTCGAAATCTGAACGCCGTCTCCTGTCGTGCCGGTATAGAAACAGCCCCGCGATGAATCATACATCGAAAGGACAAAGGCTTTTGCGTACGCTGCGGCTTCCTCATAGATTTTGGCGCGTGCAATAGACTTTTCATCACCCTTTGCTCGCTCGATAGTCGCAAGACGGCTGAAGGCACAATAAAGGTCGATATTGTGTTCTGTACTCTTGTAGGTCGCCTCGGTCTGCCTGCCTTCCCAGCCTTCGTATCCGGCTGTGAATCCTCCGGTATCGGAACGCAGCGTTAACAGGAAGTCTGCCAGTGTCACGGCAACGCGAAGACGCGCATCGCGTTTGTCTGTATCTTCATCTTCGCTGTTTTCGTACACTTCACAAAGGGCAATCAACGCCCACGCCATGTTCCCGGTGGAAGAAGAGACCGCGTAGATATCTTCGTGCCACGACTCGTCTGTACTGTCGTAGAAACCGGGCACGCGGGCATAGACATCTCCATAACGAGAAAGCCACCCCGGTTCGCTTTCAAGGTCTCCGAACAAATAGGCGTTTCGAAGCCTGCCGTCGTCGAAATATCGATCATGATCGACGGCAAAGACAATCGCATCTGCAATCTGCCGAGATTCTTCTTTAAATCCGGCGGAAGAGAGTGCGATTGCGGCTACCGCATTGTCGTAAATATACGCAAAATTGTTGATGACCGCACCTTCCGTTTCGAGAGGAACGGCTTCATAACGTTGCAGGAAAATCTGTTCGCGTCGTTTCCCCTCCGGAAATTCAAAATGGATTTCATCCAT
>JAITTH010000109.1 GCA_031287295.1 Eubacteriales Family XIII. Incertae Sedis bacterium | reverse complement strand
CAAATTGTCCGATAATATCTATCTCGTCAAGCTCAGACCCTGACTGATCACCTGTGTCATTTTTGAAATCCAGAGACCCGGAACGCGCAATGGTTCCAAGGTTCGATACGAGATCGTCCTGCGACATGCCGATTCCGTTATCGCTGAGGGTAAGCGTCCTATTTTCCTGATCCGCAATAATTTTAATGCGGAAGTCCTCACGCGAAAATCCGCTTAGATTCTCTGTGAGACTCTTATAATACAGCTTGTCAATCGCATCGCTTGCATTTGAGATAAGTTCCCGCAGAAAAATTTCTTTATGTGTATATATGGAATTGATCATCAGATCCAATAATCTTTTTGATTCCGCTTTGAATTGTTTTTTCGCCATGTTATGACCTCCTCTTTTCCTCCGTGATAAAATTGCTTTCAATCAGTACGCGCATCGTTCCACCGCACACCATACCATCTTCCTCTGCAGAATCCGTTAAGTCAATCTTGCGAATTCCCCAGGAATGATCCCTGATAATCGACCTTGCTTCTTGCATCATATCTGCCTCTGCACAGCCCCCACCAATCGTTCCGAAAATCTTTCCTTCGTAATTGATGACCATTTTCGCCCCTGCCTCACGCGGTACAGATCCGTTCGTCTCCAGAATCGTGACCACGGCATCGGCACGATCACCATATTGGGACAACCATTCAATCGCCTCGTGATCGCAGGAGATCACATCCTCATACCCTCCATGGTTGAGTCGCTTTACCGCGATCATCTCACTTAAAATCGACACGGCGATCTCCGCCGGTGTTATGGCACCTATCTTTAGACCGATGGGCGTATGAACAGCTGCAACATCTTCCGGAGAATGACCTTGCGCTGCAAGCTCCCGCAAAACAATATCGACTCTTCGTTTCGACCCAATCATTCCAACATAGGTAGGGAGCTTACCCCGCAGGACACCCTCCAAACACTCCGTATCGTGTTTATGACCACGCGTCACAATGACAACATAGTCTGTTTCGCGAATCGTGAGCTTATCAAACACCTGAGAGAAATCATCGCAGATCACCTCGTCGGCATCAGGAAATCTCTGTCCGTTCGCAAAGGCAGGGCGATCATCGAAAACCACAACCGAAAAATCGACAAGCCTTGCCATCTTTACGAGCGAAAGTGCGATGTGTCCACCGCCCAAAATAATCAGACGAGATTTTGGGGCATATTGCTCAATAGTCGTAAAGGGTTCCTGCTCAAGAAAAGAAACCGGTCCATAGGTTCGAATCTCGGGGCAAGCCAAAAGCGCGTCAAGCGCATCTTTCTCTTCTTTGCGGTCCTCATGATAGACTTTTTTTTCAATCTTCCCTGCACTGTAATGCGAAACCACGGCAGCTTTTGTCCCGGAAAGAAGAATCTCATTCAATTCAGAATAAAGCCTTTTATCCATAGTCCTCATCTCTATTTTATCACATCAGCCAAAATGGCTAAAATGGCGAAACGGGCTTCTGTATCGCCACTGCTGTGCGAAAAATACCGTTCATCCATTGTTGTATCGATGTTCTCTGAGAAAATTTCCGTTACGCCCGCTTCCATCAGCTGCGCTCTGCCAATTTCCTCTAAGCTTCGGTTTCCCATAGATAAGACCGGATAGTTTCCTCGACCTGCAGATGGGGAGAGCCATACGATTAAGTTTTCCGATCGACTCCCAAATCTTTGAAGAAATTGCACGGCTTTGGAAAGACCTTCTTGCTCCAAATTATGTCTACCGGAATGAACCACCATCAGGATATTCTCTTTGGTATCGTAAATCACCGCGCCCATACAATCTGCCAGAGGCAGAAATATGCCGACACCGGAACATCTCGTTGCAAGACCATCCGACGGAACAAGATTTTGTACCTGAATATCTACAAGGGCATCGGATTTCTCTTCAATCCACCGATACACGGCAAAATCGTCACGCGAATAGTCCACCTTAATGAGGGCAATGTCTTCTTCCGTCAACCCTGCCGCAGAAAAAAGTGTCAATCTGTTTTCATTGATGCTCGGGGTTACCCAGCGATCTAATTTCGGATTTTTCATATTTCCATCCGCTTTATCGGTTAAAAATATTTTGACATGTTCATCAAAGGCAATCTGCTTCATCAGCTTACTCCATATTGGCAAATCTGCGAATTTCAGAAGTGAGTTCTTCCAATTTTCGTATATGATTGACTTCCGTTTTCAGGCGAGTAACGCCTGCCTGTCCTTTAAAATACCAACCCGTATGCTTACGCATCTCTCGAACAGCAACATATTCTCCCTTTTCTTCCGCTGTCAACTCCAGTTGCTTAACAAACATTTCTGCAATTTCGAAAAGCGAAGGAACCATAGATGCCATTTCTTCTCGGCTCATTCCGGAAAGCAGGCTTTCTGCCTCGCGAAAAATCCAAGGATTTCCGAGCGCACCACGAGCAATCAAGACCCCATCACAACCGGTTTGTTTCAACATGTCTACAGCATCCTCTGCCGTAAACACATCTCCACTACCCAACACCGGAATCTTTACCGAAGACTTTACCTCGCCAATGATGTTCCAATCTGCCTGTCCACCATAAAATTGCTCTCGCGTTCTTCCGTGCACAGAGATGGCTGCCGCACCCGCCGATTCAAGCAGTTGTGCAAAGCTTACGGCATTGACACTCGAATCATCCCAACCCATGCGTATCTTTGCCGTCACGGGTTTCGATGTGTGCTTTACGATTTCCGCAACAATTTCCGCCGCCAATTCCGGCGTTTTCAACAAGGCCGATCCTTCTCCGTTTCTTACCACTTTGCTCACGGGACAGCCCATATTGACATCGAGAAGAACATTCGAACACGTTTCAATTTGTTCCGTCACTTCCCCCATAATTTCCGGGTCCGAACCAAACAATTGAAATCCGATCGGTGCTTCTTCGGAGCAGGTTTTCAGCAGATCAAAGGATTTCTGATCTTTATACCAAAGCCCTTTTGCACTCACCATCTCGGAATAAACAAAAGCTGCACCTTGCTCCCGGCACAGCCTTCGAAAGGGTCTGTCTGTAATCCCTGCCAGAGGAGCAAGAAAAAAATGCCCGCCTACTTCAAAAGATCCGATACGAAACGTCATGTTATTGGTCTAATTCTGTGATTAAGTGCTCACCGGGCGGAACATCTCGATTCGGTCCAAGGCTCTTATTCTTCTCATAAATATAGTGCAGTCCGTCCAATGTAAGCATACGGTCCACAAAGTCGATGCATTGAATCCCTTTTGCCATCATGGATGCCATACCGCCTGTTGCAATAACACGAACCGGACGATCACCTTTCGAATAACGCGCAAGCTCTGCTTTCATTCGATCTGTCAAGTATTCAATCATTCCCATGTGTCCAAGAACAAGTCCTGACTGCATACTTTCTGTCGTATTTCGGCAAATTGTATGACTCGGAATCTCAAGTTCAACACGGGGAAGTTTTGCTGTTTTCTCGAAAAGGGCATCGGAAGATATTTTAAGACCGGGTGCAATGCTGCCACCAAGGTATTCCCATTTTTCCGTAACCGCACAAAACGTCGTTGCTGTACCGAGGTCAATAATGACAAGTGGTCCGCCGTATTTTGCAAGCGCAGCAACTGCATTTACCACACGATCCGATCCCACTTGGCTCGGATTATCGTATTTTAAGACGAGTCCGGTTTTAATTCCGGGACCAACGACCATCGCCTTTCTATGGAAATACTTCATGGACAGATGCTGGATCGTGAAAACAACAGAGGGAACAACCGTGGAGATGATAACATCATTCACATCCTTAACATCCAATCCCTCAAATGCGAAAAGTTGGCTGATAATAACGCCGTACTCGTCTGCACTCCGTGAATTGTAAGTTTCCATTCTCCAACTCTGGATCAGCGTTTCTTCTTTAAATACGCCGAGGACAATGTTTGTATTTCCGACATCAAAAGCTAACAGCATCTTATTTCAGAGAGATCAGACCGTCGCCGACGTTGACGTTTGCTCCTTTTTCTATAAGGATTGCATCAACAATTCCAGCCTGCGGTGCCACAATATCATTGCCCATTTTCATCGCTTCAAGAACGAGAAGAACTGCACCTTGTTTTACTTCCTGTCCCGGAGAAACCTTGATCTCCAAAATGGTTCCCGGCATGGGCGCGGTAACGAGAAACGCATCCGCCGATGCCACAGGTGCAGGCGCCGGTGCGGCAGCAGGTTCCGCTTGCGCAACAGGCGCAGGCGCTGGTGCGACGACAGGGGCAGCTGCTGTGACAACAGGCGCTCCGCCAACTTCTTCCACCTCAACAGAATAGGTTGTTCCGTTTACCGTGATGTTATACTTTTTGCTCATTTCATCCTCCTGATGCATTCGTTGTTTCAAACGAGATTTTCTATTTTGAACGCCTTCGCGTTTTTACCGAATGAAGATTACATTCTGCGAGCGTCAATGCTCTCTCTGTTTCCTGCGACGCCCCAGGCCGGTCGCATTTCATATCGTCTGTCAATTCTGCGAATGACAAGATCGGTCTGTGCATCATTTTCCTCATAGGCGGCAATGGCCGCGCTGATCACAGCAATCAACTCTGCATTGTCATATGCGGAAACTGCCGCAGTTAGTACAGCAAGCAGTTCATCGTTTACCGCATCCCCTGCATGGTTGGGTGGCATTTGCAGCTCAAGTCTTTTCTTCTTTTTGTTAAACAACGCCATTGATCAATCCTTTATAACGGAATATTCCCATGCTTCTTCGCCGGCAGACTCTCGCGCTTTGATGCAAGCATATCAAAAGCACTCGAAAGTCGCTGTCTGGTTTGCGAAGGTTCAATAACATCATCGACATAACCCGCCTCTGCCGCACGATACGGATTGTTTATCTCTGTTTTATACTGCAAAGTCTTTGCCGCACGCTCCGCAATCGGATCTGTGGCATTCTTAATCTCGTTTGCGAAGACAATGGCAGCAGCGGAAGCAGCATCCATCACGCCGATTTCTGCCGTTGGCCATGCCAAGACGATGTCCGCACCCGCTTCGTGACTGCACATGATGTTATAAGCACTCCCGAGGGCCTTGCGCAAAACAACCGTAACTTTTGGAACCGTTGCCTCACAAAATGCATAAAGCAATTTTGCTCCGTGCAAAATGACACCATGCTTTTCTTGCTCAACACTGGGTAGGAATCCGACGGCGTCTACAAGGGTTAAAAGTGGAATGTTAAAAGCATCGCAACGACGGACAAAACGCGCGGCTTTGTTCGCCGCATCAATGTCAATCATGCCGGATTTTTCTTTCACCCGATTGGCAACAACACCAACAGCGTTCCCATCAATTCGAACAAAACAGGTCACGATATTCTGCGCAAAATCCGGTAAAATGTCGAGCACTTTCCCATCATCTGCAATTTGTTTGATTACATCATAGACTTCGTATGATTCGGTATCTTCTTCGGAAATGATGCCATTCAATTCGGCACTCAGGCGATTGATGTCATCAGCACTGTCCTCACGAGGGGGGAATTCCAAATTGTTGGAAGGAAGATAAGACAGCAATTCTTTGACTGCCGCAAGCGTTTCGACTTCTCCGCTTTTCACGATGTGCGCCACGCCACTGATTGCAGAATGCGTCTTCGCCCCACCCAATGCGTCTGCCGTAATTTCGGTACCCGTAACCGATTGAACAACCTGCGGTCCGGTAACGAACATCTGTGCCGAAGCATCCTCCAGAATGATAAAGTCTGAAATGGCGGTACCAAAAACAGCACTTCCCGCGCAGGTTCCCATGATCACAGAAATCTGGGGAATCACACCCGAAGCAATCGTATCTTGATGAAAGATCTTCCCGTATCCTGCCAGCGCATCAATGCCTTCCCGTAGCCGAATGCCACCGCTGTCATGAATCGTAACGATCGGTGCACCTGCTTTGAGTGCCAGCTGCTGAATCTTCACGATTTTATTGGCATGTCGCTCTCCAAGCGCACCTTCCAATACGGTATGGTCCTGCGCGTAAGCATAGACGAGTCTTCCGTCGATTGTTCCGTATCCGGTAATCACGCCATCGCCCGCAAGGCTTTCCGAAGAAGCATCTTGCTCCTCGTATCTCGAAGAAACAAAGCCACCGAGTTCGACAAAACTGTCGGGATCAAAAAGCAGTGTCAAGCGCTCCCGCGCGGTCTTCTTTCCTTTGTCGTGTTGCGACGCGACCGATTCTGCTCCACCACCGAGCATGATCTTCGCCTTTCGGTTTCGCAAATCTTCCAACCTTGTATTTGCCATTTCTATTTCTCCTCCGATTCGTCCGGTCCGTTAAACTCTACCACCGTCGGTTCATCGGAATCGGCCGAAAGTAATTCTATTTCAGCAAGCGCAGCTTCAGCAAGCTTCTTCTCTGTCTCCGCTGCTTCTATCGCATCCTGCTCCTTTAATGTTTCTTTCTCCGACTGAATCTGTCCTACAAGCTCTTCGAGCGTAAGCTCTCCGGTAAAGAGTGCCTCAAACTGATCGCCGTCCAAGGTTTCCACTTCCAACAATGCATTGGCAACCACATCGAGTTTCTCTTTATGTTCCAGCAATATTTCCTCTGCTTTGCAAAAAGCTTGGTTGATGATCTTCTTGATTTCTTCGTCTATTTCAGAAGCGATTTCTTCCGAATAATTTTTATGCGTCGTAAAGTCTTTCCCGAGGAAAACCTCATCCGTTGCACTGTAGTTGACCGGTCCGAGCTTTTCGGAAAAACCGTATTTCGTTACCATGTCTCGCGCAATCTCTGTCGCCCGCAAGATATCGTTACTCGCACCTGTGCTGACATCGTGCAACGTAAGCTTCTCGGCACCACGCCCGCCGAGCAAATGCACGATTTCACGCTCCATGTCGGTCTTTGTGCCATAGTACTTTTCTTCCTGTGGCAACGTCATCGTGAAGCCACCGGCTCTGCCACGTGGGATAATCGTAATCTGATGCACCGGGTCGGTTTCCGGCATTGCCCTCGCAACAATTGCGTGCCCCGCTTCATGAAACGCCGTGAGCTTTCGCTCCGACTCGCTGATGACCCGACTCTTTTTCGCCGGTCCCGCGATCACTTTTGTAATTGCTTCTTCCACTTCGCTCATGCGGATTTTTCTGCCATTCCGCCGTGCGGTAAGAAGCGCCGCCTCATTTAACATGTTTTCAATGTCTGCCGGCGTAAACCCGGGCGTTCTACGTGCAAGCACTTTTGGATTGACCTCGTCGTCCAGCGGTTTGTTCTTGGAATGCACACGGAAAATTTCTTCTCTGCCTTTGATATCCGGAATGCCGATAACCACCTGTCGGTCAAATCTTCCCGGACGAAGCAATGCCGGATCCAGAATATCCGGACGATTTGTTGCCGCCAAGATGATGATGCCTGAGTTTTCGGAAAAGCCATCCATCTCGACAAGCAGTTGGTTCAATGTTTGTTCACGTTCATCATGACCACCGCCGAGACCGGCACCACGCTTCCGCCCAACCGCATCGATTTCGTCGATGAAAATGATACAGGGCGAATTCTTCTTCGCCTGTTCAAACAAATCACGGACGCGAGAGGCGCCAACACCGACAAACATCTCCACAAAATCCGAACCGCTGATCGTGAAGAACGGAACATCCGCCTCCCCCGCAGCTGCTTTCGATATATAGGTTTTGCCTGTTCCGGGTGGCCCAATCAGCAAGATACCTTTCGGTATGCGTGCACCCAAATCGTTGTATTTCTTTGGATTCTTCAGGAAGTCTACCACTTCCATCAATTCTTCCTTTTCTTCGTCCAAGCCGGCAACATCTCCAAAGGTTACCTTCGGAGGTCCGGATTGCCTGTGCATTTTTGCTCGACTCTTGCCAAACTGCATCACTTTGCCACCACCGGCACCGCTGTTCAAAATGATGTACATAAAGAACACGAGTGCGGCAATCATAAGAAGTGTTGGAAGCAAAGTAAGAAGAATATTCCCACCTTTCGGCGGTGGACTGCTATACTCTACTTTACCATCTTTGATTAAATCGCCCAGTAGCCCGGTTTCGTCGAACAACCAAGAAATTTCAATAATGCTTGAAGCATAGCAAACGTATTCTTTACCATCCTGTAGTTTAATCTTGATCTGCGTGTCTATAATTTCAACCGCATCAACATTCTTTGCCTTGATTTCTTTTACAACTTTGGAAAACGGAACTTCTTTGGGTTGATCTGCCGTCATCGTATTTTTAACAAGAAACGTCACGACAATGACAATAAGAATGATTACTGCGTAAAATCCAATATTACGATACTTTTTTTTGTCCAAGAGTGAGCATTCTCCCTTCCTTCGAGCACGACTATAATACTCCGATATTTTGCGTCATGCAACCTTGAAATTTTATCATAATTTACCTGTGAAAACAATGCCACATGCTTTCCGTTACGCGATAGGTGATCGCTCGAAAATTGCCTTTCCCTGTGCAATCCGAAATCGATATCCGTGCGGAAATTCTGCGATTTTTCCACCGACACCTTTGTGTGCGAGAGACAGTGCGCCCGTAATATGTACGGAAGAAATATCTTGTTTCAGTCCCAACTGCCGGAAAACCCCTCGTATAACGCGATGACAAAAGGCAGAATGCAGGGAATTCAACGATTTCAAAACCATGGATGCCGATACCGGATGTCCCGATTCGTCGGTATCAAAAACCACAGCTTCATGGATCATTTGCGCAGTTTCCTCTGCAAAAAAATCCCGATCTTGCGCCGCAGCGGTAGCAAGACGAATTAAATTATCCCGAACCCCTTCATTGTACTCGGCTTTCAAAAGAGGAAGAAGTTCTGCGCGAATACGACTTCGCAGGTAGCGCTGATCGACATTGCTAGGGTCTACCTTGGGCTCTAACGCATTTTCACGGCAATAGCTTTCGATTTCGCGGCGTTCTGTGGTTATGAGGGGGCGAATGATTTCAAATCCGGATTCGTCCGAGCGTCGTACATCCATTCCTGAAAGTCCATCCGTGCCTGTTCCACGAATGATTCGCATGAGCACAGTTTCCGCTTGGTCATCCATCGTATGCCCTACAGCAATTCGAACTTCCTTCCGGGAATTTGCGCACGCGATTTCCGTCGCAACCTCTGTAAAAATCCGGTATCGTACAACCCTTCCGGCTTCTTCGATCGTTTGACCGAGTTTCTTGGCTTCAGTGGCAACATCCACAACGCTAAGCGAAAACGGAACCTCTAGCAGCGCACACATCTTCTGTGCGTATGCCGCATCGTCTTCCGCACCGGATGCCCGAAGGGAATGGTTCACATGGACAGCGTGAAGGGTGAAATCATATTCTGTACGTAAAGAAGCCAACAAATGGAGCAAACAAAGAGAATCGGGACCACCGGAAAAGCCAATGACAATCTGCCCTTGTTTGGGGATACAATCGGATTTAACGACACGCGTTTTCAGCATTCCGGAGATATTCAAAGCTCGCCCCTCTTCCCGAAATTATGTGTGGATTCCAAAAAACCGAAGGGCATTTTGCTTGGTCCATTCCGCAAGTTCTTTCTCGGAAACACCACGCAGAGCCGCGATTTTCTGTACCGTATATGCGATGAGTGGAGAAGTGTTCTTCTTCCCGCGATACGGTTCCGGCGCGAGATAAGGTGCGTCTGTTTCGACAAGCATATGGGCAAAAGGTGTTTTCATTGCCGCATTCTGAGTTTTGTCATTTTTTTTATAGGTCACGGTTCCGGAAAATGAAATGGTACAACCGTGTTCAATCGCATCGAGTGCATCTTCTGCTGTCCCGGAAAAGCAATGCAAAAGAACACGGGCATCCGCCTTCCCTGTTTCGGGATTTCTCGGGAATTGGCGTTTTCTTTCTTCGCTGAACGCACCGCTTTCTTCCAAGATTCGCATCACATCGCCATCACTGTCTCGATCATGAATCACAATCGGCATTTTCAACTTCAGTGCCAGCGCGATCTGTTTTTGAAACGCATTAATCTGTACATTTTTCGGAGACAAATTCCGAAAATAATCCAGCCCTATTTCGCCGATGGCGACCACATCTTCTTCTGCGGTCAATCGTTCCATGGCATCGAGAACTTCCTGCGTCAACTCCGATGCGTTGTGTGGATGTACCCCTACTGCGGCATAACACCACGGATAAAAGAGCGCATGCGTCGCTGCCATTCGCGAACTGGGAAGATCGAATCCAACATCTACCGTATAATCGACCGAAGATGCTTCGATATCGCGAATGAGTGTCGCGCGCGCCGCATCCGAATACCCTTCATTATTGATGTGTGTATGTGAATCAAAATACATCAGTCGTTTACGTCCTCTGTCTGCCCTTTTTAAGATCACCGCCGGGGTTCAACTGCGCCAACCGCTCCAGTTCCTCTTTTATATCCAGACGCGGGAACAAGGATTCACCCTTCACCAACCGATACGAAGATTCCAGAGCGAAAGTCTCTGCATTTTCCCACAAGATTTCGGTGTTTTCTAAACCGAGTTGCTTTCGAATCTCACTCGAAGAATAGTGCATGAACGGATAGATGAGAATCGAAACAATTCTAAGCGTTTCCGCAAGATGATATAACACCTGATTGAGCCGATCTTTTTGACCGTCCTCTTTGGCAAGAGCCCACGGCGCCATTTCGTCGATATATTTATTGCTGCGCCGAATCAGCGTCCAAATTTCTTCCAAAGCGTAATTAAACGCAAACGCATCCATGTTTTGCTCGACGCGTTCCGCCACAGACGTGGCAAGATCTTTCAATTCTTCATCGATCCGCATATCATCGTGGGCAGGCACCGGAACACCAAAGGTTGCAGTGCCGGGTTTTTGCAGCAATCCATCTTGAAATTTCTGTGCCATGCCGGTTGTACGAGACAGAAGATTGCCGAGATCGTTTGCGAGGTCTGCATTGATTCGCTTCAGCAGCACTTCGTTCGTAAAAAGCCCATCTTGCCCGAACGTGTATTCACGCAGCAAGAAATATTTCAAAGCATCCACACCATACTGATCGATGAGTGTTACGGGATCAACCACATTTCCCACCGATTTCGACATCTTCCCTCCGCCAAGAAGCAACCATCCATGTCCAAGAACTTTCTTTGGCAGAGGCTCTTTCATCGACATGAGCATCGCCGGCCAAATAATCGTATGGAATCGAACGATTTCTTTCCCGACCAAATGAACATCTGCCGGCCAGTACTTGCGGTATTTTTCATCTTCACCTTCCACATCATCGATCGTAGGATACCCGAGTGCGGTAATATAATTGGAAAGAGCATCCAACCACACATAAATAACCTGTCCTTCCTCAATCGGAACAGGAATACCCCAATCGAAAGACGAACGTGAAATACACAGGTCTTCTAAGCCTTGTTTCACAAACTGAATCATCTCATTTCGGCGCGTTTCCGGCTCGAGAAATCCCGGATTTGTTTCGAACAGCTCCAACAATCTATCCGCATAATTCGAAAGTCGGAAAAAGTATGCATCTTCTTGTGCCTTCTCCACCGGTCTTCCGCAATCCGGACATTTTCCGTCAACAAGCTGCGTATCGGTCCAAAAGGATTCACAGGGCGTACAATACCATCCTTCGTATGCGCCTTTGTAAATGTCACCGTTGGCGTTGATTTTTCGAAAGATTTCCTGCACGCGCAGGGCATGCCTATCCTCTGTCGTCCGAATAAAATCGTCATAGGAGATTTCCATCGTATCCCACAGGCGAATGATCGTTTCCACAATACGATCGACATGAACCTTTGGAGAAATACCCTCTTCATCCGCGATTTTTTGAATTTTCTGCCCATGTTCATCGGTTCCGGTGAGGAACATTACATCATATCCGACCAACCGCTTAAACCGCGCCATTGCATCTGCCATCACCGTGCAGTATGTGTGTCCAATGTGCAGGTTCGCGCTTGGATAATAGATCGGTGTTGTAATGTAATACTTCCCTCGTTCTTTTTGCATGGATTCTCCTCCTGATTTCGTCTTCTTTCTTACTGAACCATCGACGTCTGTTGGGTCTTTTGAGTCATACGTTATCCTGTTGTCACGCGTACCATATCGTCAGCGACGATCGTATCCGGTGAATACAGCTCATAGGTATACAGCAACCCTCCGGACCAGTAACTGAGCGCCCAAGTACCGTTTCCGTTGTCATTGACATAATAATCCGAGATGTTGATACCGCTCATCAAGTCGGCTACGGCAATGCCATCCCCAATCTGCACACAGATCTGCTGCGCTTCAAGCTCTATGGCAAAGCAGACAGAAGAGGCAGGAAGCGGCGTTTTTTGCGGATCATTCGGATTGCCATCCGCATCCTTGCCAAAATCTGCACTCGGGAAAGCAAATAAGTACAGGGTGTTTTCATCTCGGTAATAATATCCATCTCCGCGTGAGCCCACATAATATAGTGCACCCAGATTGGAAATGATGTCCCCGGCTGTTTCTCCTGTCAGATCCGAGACCGTGGTGTCTACAATATAGTTGATATCGACAATGTACTGCGCTTTTGTCGGCCAACAATAGAGACCACGAGCATCCACCCCGATTATGGTAACAACGAGTGGCGTTTTGTTCCGATAGACAAGCGGTTCGCCATAAGGAAGACCAACGTCCTTACCATTTGGTATGGTTTCGTCTGTCGTGTAAAACAGGGAATAGCCCTCAGGTCCACTGATCTCAATCGAGATTTCTTGACTATATTTTCCCGCGGCGGGACTCAATGTCGGAGCGGCAGCAATGAGGCTGCTTTCAGGGTCAATTTGAAGCACGAAACATTTTAGAATCTGTTCATTTGCCGCAACGAAATCTTCTTTCTTTTCAATGTAAAGCGGAATCAGGCGATTGTATGTCCTGGTATCTTGCTCATTTCGATTTTGCATCTTGGTCAGCAAGGAAATGGCTTCATCATATTTCCCCCACCCGATGTATGTATCGGCAAGCCCAATTGTTGCATCGGGATCGTTTGCCTTGTACTCCAGCGCACGTTGAAAAGCACTCTCAGCCGCTTCCCACTTCTCGTCTTTGTAGCTTGCAAGAGCGATTTTCATCTGAGCATCGTAATTGTCTTTGGGGCGAATCAACCCGAAATATATGACCCCAACGAGAATGACAACACCGACAAGACCTGCTCCGATCAGAATGAGTCGTTTGCGTTTGCGTTTCTGTATGGAATCAAGCGCACGTGCCGTCTCATCCTCTATTTTAGATTCGGAATCTCCGGGTGATTTTTTGCTCTTCGAACGTCTGCGCGAAAAAGCATCTACCGGTTCGGCACTGCGCCATTCCGGGACATAATCTGTATTGATTGGTCTTGGTTCGTTTACAATGGGATCTTTGAACTTAGGGCGGCTTACATAAAACGGTCCCATTTCCGCCGCGACAAAAGGTTCAGAAGGCTCATCGTCTATTGCCCGACGACTGCGCACGCGCCTTTCAGGTCTTGCAGAATCCACTGTGGCATCCAGCACATCAAAATATGCGGTTTCTTCATCCGATAGCGCATAGAATTCCGGGATTTTTTCTTGCTCCCAGCCATAATGAGACCGTTGTTTTTCCTTTTTCGAATCTTTTTCGGATGGCATGATCCCTCCGGGAAAACTTATTGTCCTCTTTGACTTCGAGACGCCGAGAAACGTTTAATCATCAAGAGACACAACCAGGCAACAAGGCCCAGAGCAACTACGCATCCGCCCAAGATCGCATCGTCACGCAGAATGGTTGCATCTTTCAGTTCAACAAAAGCTTCGCCTTCAATCAAGTTTGCAACGCCGTCAACGATCCACATCACAGATGCACCAAAATACATGAGAGCCAAAACACCGATGGCATTCTTTCGCGCAAACTCCGGACGGGCAAATCGAAAACAGAACATTGCAATCGCTGCCACCAATGTGATAATCAGCGTCATGTTACTTTTCTTCCGATACCAACCGACGGCGAACGAACGGGAATCGCTCTGCAACGAACACCATGGCAAGCCACACGCCGGTAACCAGCACGCTCATCCCGACACCAACCGTTGCCATTTCGCGAAGCATAACGCCTGTTCCGGCAGTGCTCTCCACAGCGGTAAGGAAAGGGGGATAAAAAACAACTTCACCATGCCAAACATGTTCTAATGCCAAGAGAATCGTGCCTCCCCACAGCATGGTATTCAGCCAAGACAATTTTGTCTTCCAAGATATCCCCGCAGATGGTGCTGTATTTTCCGGGTGAGCTGCTTCCTGTGCACTCTGGGTTTTTCGCACTTTATGGGCGACCACGGAGGTTACAATCGCTTCCGTTGCGGGTACGATAAAACACGCCATAACAATTCTCCTTATCTTGCGACTTTACAATATTTGGCTGCCACAAGGAGCGCCGCAAAAGGACGCTCCTTTTTTGTTATATCTTATTATATCTCATTTTGGACCAGAGGGGAATTATTCGATAACCTCTGTTACAACGCCCGAACCAACCGTGCGTCCCCCTTCGCGAATCGCGAAGCGCAGTCCTTCTTCAATCGCAATCGGCGTGATGAGCGATATCGACATAACCACGTTATCTCCGGGCATGACCATCTCAACGCCTTCCGGCAACTGCAGATCTCCCGTCACGTCTGTCGTACGGAAGTAGAACTGCGGACGATAGCC
>JAITTH010000093.1 GCA_031287295.1 Eubacteriales Family XIII. Incertae Sedis bacterium | reverse complement strand
GGTGTCAATTTGGTTCGTGGAATCTGTCGCCATCTGTTGTATGATATGCGCCCTCAATAAAAAAACGAGGTCAGGAAATCGTACTCTTTTATTAGGAGGCTGTCGATTTTCGCGAGGAGTTCTTCTGTGGTTCCGTTGTTCTCGATGATCACATCGGCACCTCTGCGCCTTTGTTCTTCCGAAAGCTGGCAAGCCATGCGCGCCCGGACGTCTTCTTCGGTAACGCCGTCACGCAAAACGGTGCGCCGGACACGCAGGTCGTCATCGGCAGAAACCACCCAAATTTCGTCACATTTGAGCTGCAACTTCGCCTCAAAGAGAAGTGGCGCGGAAAGATAGACAACCGGTTCGTCGTAAAGTTCCATAAGACGTTCGTCAATCCGCCGTTTGATTTCCTTGTGCATAATGGCATTCAATTGTGCGGTCTTCTCTTCCTCTGCAAACGTACGCGCAGCAAGAGCCTTTCGATTGAGTGCCCCGTCTTCCTGCAAAATGTCTTCCCCAAATACGGAAACAAGCTCCTTTAGAATCGGCTCACCCACAGCCACCGCATCACGAGAAATTTCATCCGCGTCGATGATGATGTTGTCCTTCGACAAGAGATATTCTGTAACCGTGCTCTTACCCGAACCGATTCCGCCTGTTATTCCAATGACTTTCTTCATGCTATGATGCCCTCTGCTATTTCAAATCGAACCAACTGGTGCCCTCGTGAATATCAATGGCAAGTGGAACACCCAGGGGATATGCCGCGCCCATTTCCTTTTCCAAAATGGTGCGAACCTGGTCTTCTTCGCCGTGATACGCCTGCACGATCAGTTCGTCGTGAACCTGCAAAATCACCCGAGAACGCAGCTTTTCGCGTTGAAGTGCCCGGTATACCCTGATCATCGCCAACTTGATGATATCTGCTGCGCTACCCTGTATCGGCGTATTCATGGCCAGACGCTCGCCGAGCTGCCGAACCATATAATTCGATGCCGAAAGCTCCGGAATGTTGCGCTTGCGCCCCATCACCGTCATGGCGTAGCCCTTCGTCTTTGCATCCTTGACAGATTGGTCGAGATAGCGTTTCACCCCGCCATGTGTTTTGAAATACTCTTGAATGTATGCCTCGGCCTCACCGCGCGAAATATCGAGTCCCGTCGAAAGCCCAAAACTGCTCATTCCATAAATGATTCCAAAGTTTACGGCTTTTGCGTTGCTGCGCTGTAAACTCGTTACCTCCGCTTCCGGAATGCCGAATACGCGGGAAGCCGTACGCTTGTGAATGTCGGCACCCTGGCGAAAATCTTCGAGGAGTCCTGCGTCTTCCGAGAGCGCCGCCAAAATGCGGAGTTCAATTTGTGAATAATCCGCACCAATGAGAACATATTCATCGCTCTCAGGCACAAAGGCACGGCGAATTCTGCGTCCAAGTTCCTGCCTCACGGGAATGTTCTGCAGGTTTGGCTCCGTGCAACTGATACGTCCGGTGGTCGTAACGGTCTGCTGAAAGTGGGCATGAATCTTTCCATCTTTTGCAACAAGTGGACGCAAGCCCTCAATATAAGTGCTTCGGAGCTTCGCCAGTGTACGATACTCTAAGATGTCATCGATAATCGGACTCTTGTCTCGCAGTTTTTCGAGCACTTCCGCGCCGGTTGCATAGCCCGTTTTGGTTTTCTTGTAGGATGGAAGCCCCATTTTCTCGAACAGCACAACACCGAGCTGCTGCGGGGAATTGATGTTGAATTCTTCTCCGGACATTTCGTAGATTTGTTTCGTCAAAAGACGCAGGCTCTCGTCAATTTCCGAAGCGATGGAATCGAGTGCATTGCCGTCAAAAGAAAAGCCTTCTGCTTCCATCTCGGCGAGCGGAGCAACGAGCGGCATCTCCACTTCATCAAACAAATTCGCAAGCTCTTCCCGCTCCATCTGCGGACGAAGCACGTCCCGGAGCGAATAGATGGCGCGACAGACTTCCCTCCCGTAGTCGGACTCACTCTTGTTCCGGTCGGTCAAAAGATCGGGAACCGCCGCCTCTATCTCCTTGTTGAAATATTCAGCAAGTAAATTTTTCAGGGCAAAGGTACTGCGACCGGGATCGAGCACGTACTGGGCAATCGCCGTGTCGAATCGAATATTCGGAACGGAAAACCGATAAAACCGTTCTGCCTTCGAGACATCTTCCGGATGCGCCTCGGTTTCATTTTTTAAGACCGCAAACAGCATATAGAGATCTTTTTGTACTTCGTGAGAGACGAGCCCAAGATTTCCCTCGATGATGCCATCAACGAACGCTTCGATGCGCCTCACATCGCCATCGATCGGAATGTAGAAATATGCCGTCTGCGTAAAGACATGAATGCCGTAAATCTCCGGCAAGTTGCGGTGGTTCTCATTTCCAAAAACTTTCAGAACAATCTCCTCTGCCCCGGCAAGACCGGCCATCGCAGCAGAAACTTCATCCGCACTGAGCAAAATTTCGGTTGTTACTTCTGATTCAAAATAGGCAGCAGCACCGGTCACTGCATGTTCGGAACTCGACAGACTCGATAGTCCCGATAAGTCCATGTTTTTCAAAAAACTGTTAAACTCCAACTTCACGTAAAGCGGGACGAGTTTTTCAAGATTCGGAGACTGAACTTGCATCCGATTAAAATCGATTTCAATTGGCACATCGGTGACGATGGTCGCCAGTTTTTTGCTCATCCGTGCCTGCTGCGCGTAATCTTTCACCTTTTGTCGGAGCTTCTCGTTTGAGATTTCATCGACATTCTCGATGATGTTTTCGATGCTGTCGAATTGAAGCAGAAGCTTTGTTGCCGTCTGTTTGCCAACACCCGGAATCCCTGGAATGTTGTCGGAACTATCCCCCATGAGCCCCTTCAAATCAATGAATCGCTCTACCGGAAATCCGTATTCTTCAAAGAATCCCGCCGCATCGTACATTCCGAATTCGGAAATTCCTTTTTTCGTGATGATAATGCGTGTTTTTTCAGATGCCAACTGCAAGGCATCACGGTCTCCTGTGATGATGTAGGGCGAAAGTCCATTTTCTTCTCCCGCCCGCGCAACCGTGCCGATAATGTCGTCTGCCTCGAATCCGTCAATCTCCAGCATAACGATTTGCATCGCATCTAAAATTTCTTTTAAGTAAGGAAGCTCCATGGCGAGTTCCATGGGCATCTTTTTTCGCCCCGCCTTGTATTCGTCGTATTCGATGTGACGAAACGTGGGGGCTTTGCGGTCAAAGGTAACCGTAAGATACGCAGGATCGTAATCGGCTCGAATTTTTGAAAGCATGGTCAGAAATCCGTAGATTCCCTGCGTGTGAATTCCGTCCTTGGTAATCATCGGGCGCTGAATGGCATAATATGCACGGTTTATCAGACTGTTGCCGTCAATGATGATCAGCGTCTTGTTTTCATTTTTATTCATGTCCTTCGACATCACCCACCTAGCAACTTTTTCGCGGCACTTTGGAATTTGCCACGCTTCACATAAGAATCATTTCCGATTGCCTTGGACATTTCAAGAATCTTTTTCTTCTGCTCTTTGTTCAGCTTGGTCGGTACTTCGAGGTTTACTTTGATGTAAAGGTCTCCCATCTTGTTGCTACGCAGAGCCTTAACGCCCTTTCCTTTTAATCGGAAAACCGTACCCGGCTGTGTTCCGGGCGGTAGCTTATAGCTGACTTTATCACTCATTGTGGGAACGGTAATGTCAACACCGAGTGCCGCCTGATCAAACGAAATGGGAATCTCAAGTCTGAGATCGTTTCCTTCACGCGTGAATAGCTCGTGCTTTTCCACCTCAATAACAATGTACAAATCGCCCGGCGGACCACCGTTTTTCCCCGGCTCACCTTGCCCGGTAAGTGAGATGATCGAATTCATATCGACACCCGCCGGAATGTTCACATGAATCGTAACGTCCTTATGGATTTTCCCTGATCCGCCACATTCTTTGCAGGGGGTTTCGATAACCTCTCCCGTGCCGTAACAGTTCGGGCAGGTGGTCACGTTCGTAAAACTCCCGAACGGGGTCTTTTGTTGGGCTTGTATCTGTCCGGTTCCGTTACAGGTAGGACAGGTTTTCTTCTGCGTTCCGGGCTCGGCACCGCTTCCGTCGCAATGTCGGCAAACCACATCCTTACGAATCCTTACATTTTTTTTGGTTCCGAAGACCGCTTCCTCAAAGGTGACACGAAGCGATTTCTGCAAATCGGCACCGCGCCTTGGTCCATTTCGACGTGCACCGCGTGCGCCCCCGCCAAACATGCCGCCGAACAAATCGCCGAAGATACCACCGAGATCTTCTGTAGAAAACCCACCGGCGCCGCCAAAGCCACCGCCACCGAAACCCGCATTCGGGTCTACACCTGCGTGACCGAATCGATCGTATCTGTCTTTCTTCTCTTTGTCGGAAAGAATGCCGTACGCATCGTTGACCTCTTTGAATTTGTCCTCAGCGGCTTTATCACCCGGATTTTTGTCCGGGTGATATTCCATGGCTTTCTTTCGAAATGCTTTTTTAATCTCATCTTCACTCGCGCCTTTTTTTAGGCCCAAGACATCGTAATAATCGCGCTTATCTGCCATGATTTGCCTTATTGATTATCCTTCGCTTCTTCTTCATTTTTCTCGTCGTCTACGACTTCAAAGTCTGCATCGACCACCGTTTCATCGTTTGCTCCGGGGCTTGCCGACTCTGCACCCGTTCCAAATCCGTCCGCTCCGGGCGATGCCCCATATCCGGGATCTGCGGAAGGTCCTGCACCCTGTTGCGACTGGTACATCTTCGCCGCAATGCCATGGAACTCGTTGGTGAGCACATCCTTCTTCGCGTGAATGTCATCGATATTTCCGGCATTGAGCGCACTTTGCAGCGCACTCTTCGCGTCATTGATGCGTGTCTTATCCTCTTCGGAAAGTTGGGCATCCAGTTCTTTCATGGATTTCTCCGTCTCGTAAATCAGATGCTCTGCTTCATTTTTGACGTCGATTTCTTCCTTGCGTTTCTTATCTTCCTCGGCAAACTGTTCTGCTTCCCGTACTTTCGCCTGAATTTCCGACTCCGAAAGTTTGTTCGAGGACGAAATGGTGATCCGCTGTTCTTTGCCCGTTCCGAGATCTTTTGCGCTAACGTTTACAATGCCGTTTGCGTCGATATCGAAGGTGACTTCAATTTGCGGTACACCTCTGGGTGCCGGGGGGATGCCCGAGAGTTGGAATCTACCCAGCGTGATGTTTCCGGTCGCAAATTCACGTTCACCCTGCATGACATGAATGTCTACGGCACTCTGATTGTCGGCAGCCGTGGAGAAGATCTGGCTCTTCTTCGTCGGGATGGTCGTATTGCGTTCGATGAGTTTTGTTGCAACACCACCGAGGGTTTCGATGGAGAGCGAAAGCGGTGTAACGTCGAGCAGCAGT
This sequence comes from Eubacteriales Family XIII. Incertae Sedis bacterium, assembly GCA_031287295.1. Taxonomy (GTDB): domain Bacteria; phylum Bacillota; class Clostridia; order Peptostreptococcales; family Anaerovoracaceae; genus JAISTV01. The sequence goes on along the minus strand of JAITTH010000093.1, from coordinate 1,206 downwards.
ACGTCGTGTACTTCGCCCGTCAGAACACCCGCCTGAATCGCAGCACCAAGGGCTACGCACTCATCCGGGTTGATGCCCTTGAAAGGTTCTTTGCCTGTGAGTTTCTTCACGGCATCCTGAACTGCGGGAATGCGTGTGGAACCTCCGACAAGAATGACCTTGCTGATGTCGTTGTTGGAAACGCCGGCATCCGCCATCGCCTTCCGCATCGGATCGATGGTCTTATCGACGAGATGCGAGGTGAGCTGGTCAAATTTGGCGCGCGTAATATCCATATTCAGATGCAACGGACCGTCTGAACTTACGGTAATAAAGGGCAGATTGATGTTGGTCGTCTGCTGTCCGGAAAGTTCTTTCTTCGCTTTTTCCGATGCTTCTTTCAGACGCTGCAGTGCCATGCTGTCCGCACGCAGATCCACGCCGTTTTCCTTTGCGAACGTATCCGCGATGAAATTCATCAGGGCTTCGTCGAAATCGTCTCCGCCAAGCTTATTGTTTCCGTTCGTTGCGAGCACTTCAAAGACACCATCGCCGAGTTCGAGCACCGATACGTCGAACGTACCGCCACCCAGATCGTAGACAAGAATCTTGTGATGTTCGGTTTCTTTATCCAGTCCATACGCCAATGCCGCCGCCGTCGGTTCATTGATGATGCGCTTGACTTCAAGCCCTGCAATTTTGCCTGCATCTTTGGTCGCCTGTTTCTGACTGTCCGCAAAATAGGCAGGTACCGTGATGACAGCCTCGGTGACCGTTTCACCAAGATAGGCCTCCGCATCCGCCTTGAGCTTCGCCAGAATCATAGCACTGATATCTTGCGGGGTATAGGTTTTTCCGTCAATGGACACCTTGTAATCTGTTCCCATAGACCGTTTGATCGAGCTGATTGTACGTTCCGGATTTGTGATGGCCTGCCTTTTCGCCGTTTCACCGACAAGTCTCTCGCCATTCTTCGCAAACCCTACAACAGAAGGGGTCGTACGATTCCCCTCCGCATTAGGAATTACAACAGGTTCGCCGCCTTCCAGCACCGCGACGCAGCTGTTTGTGGTTCCCAAATCAATTCCGATTACTTTTCCCATGTTTGTATCCTCCGATTATTCTCATTTATTTACCATGAGCACGATGGCTCAATAGTGTCTTCCTTCTGTTTTTCGCCTACTGGGCGACAATGACCTTTGGATGACGAATGACCGTTTCCTTGAT
>JAITTH010000064.1 GCA_031287295.1 Eubacteriales Family XIII. Incertae Sedis bacterium | reverse complement strand
CGCTGCGCAAGTTCTTCCGTTGCCATGGCGATGCCCTCTTTCTCTGCCAAGGCGAAAACGATTTCCAGATACTCCTGTTTTGCAGGAGACAGGAATACAATGGTAAGCCCAAACCGATCGGAGAGGGAACGTTTCTCTTGAAGGTTATCGCGCAGATGCACTTCATCCGACCCTTCTCGATCTTTCCAAACTTCCCGAACGATATTGCGCCGATTCGAAGTGACATAAATCGCAACATTTTGCGGTTTTGTTCGAAGCCCACCCTCCACGACAGATTTGAAAGACTTATAGGCTGTATCGCCCTCTTCAAACGACAAGTCGTCAATGAAGATGATGTACTTTTGGTTGCTTTTTGAGATTGCCTCCATGAGATTCGGAAGTTCCCGGATGCGCTCTCTGTCGAGCGAAACAAGCTTAAGCCCTTGATCGCGATAGCGATTGAGTAACGCTTTCACGGAAGATGATTTTCCTGTTCCGGCATCTCCGTAAAGTAAAACATTTGACGAGGGAAAACCTCTCAGGAGCTTTTCGGTGTTCTCAATCAGTGCCTGTTTTTGAGATTCACTGCCGATAAGATCTTCAAATGTAATCGGGTCGAGCTTTTCCGTATCCACACCACGCAAGAATTGATCCCATACAAAGGCATCATATCGATTGAGCTTGCCGACCCCATACGTTCGGTAGGCATCCGCAAGTTTTTCGGCAGCAACAAACCCGTCCGGTGCTTCCATCATTTCGACAAACTTCATGCGTTTTAAGTATTCTGGCAGAACAACCTTCCAATTTGCTACCGTTTGTGCTTCGATGAACCTTTTTCCCGGAATCTCTGTTTTCTCGCATAGAGAATCGAACGTAGCGGGTAAGCTTGTCCAGTCCAAATGGTATAAAGCCATGATATCTTCCAACTCTGAAACCGCCAGATTCATCATCTGCTTTGGGACATTTCCTCGTGCCACGGCAAGGCTGAACGGATTTTCCGACGCCGCAAGCGTGGAAAGAAGCAAGCACTGCCATCCGGTAATTGCCGTTTCGGAATCTTCGTAAACAAATTGTTCACGGGTATAAAGAGAAAGCAAGGCATCCTGCTCAGACGGCAAATCGGAAATCTCACGGAAAAGTAAGAACCTGCCAAAGGTTCCAAAGTTACGCGCTTCGGATTTGTCCACGATACTCATAGATTTATGGGGTGCCTCAATAACCGCGCAGTGCGGGCGCCTCGTAAAGAGGATGCTTTCCGGTAAGGTCTTTTACGATGGCGCGCGCTTTATCGGCATACGCATCGTCGCCCGGATGATTCAGCACCATCGCAATGGCTTCGGCGGTCTTCCGAACGTCCTCTTCTTTGAATCCGCGCGTTGTGAGCGCAGGCGTACCAAGCCGAATGCCGCTTGTTACGTTTGGACCATTCGGATCGTTCAACACCGCATTTTTATTGGTCGTGATGTTGGCGAGGTCGAGCCAAGTCTCTGCGTCTTTTCCGGTAATGCCCTTCCCGATAAGGTTGAGCAATACCAAATGGTTGTCCGTGCCGTTTGAAACCAAGTTGAATCCACGATTCATGAGCTCTTCTGCAAGAACTTTTGCATTGGCAACAATCTGATGCTGATACGTAATAAAGGACGGCTCCATGGCCTCCTTAAAACAGACGGCTTTGCCTGCAATGATGTGCATGAGCGGTCCGCCCTGAATGCCGGGGAAGATGCCCTTGTCGAGCTTTGCCCCAAACTCTTCTTCTGCAAAAATAACTCCACCGCGAGGTCCCCGGAGCGTTTTGTGCGTTGTGCTAGTCACAATCTGCGCATGCTTACAAGGATTCGGATGCGCACCCGCAGCGACAAGCCCTGCAATATGCGCCATATCGACCATAAGAATCGCACCGACTTCGTCTGCGATTTCACGGAATTTATCGGCTTCGATTATGCGAGGATAGGCACTCGCGCCGGCAACAATCATTTTCGGCTTGCATTCCTGGGCAATGCGAAGCACCGTTTCATAATTGATTTTTTCGTCTTTCGGATCGACGCCGTAGGAAACAAAATTATAATATTTTCCGGAGATGTTTACTTTGCTGCCATGTGTCAGGTGCCCGCCGTTCGACAAATCCATGCCAAGCACGGTATCGCCGGGTTGCAGAAGTGAAAAATACACAGCGATGTTGGCGCTGCTTCCGGAATGCGGCTGAACGTTTACATACTCGGCACCAAACAACTTTTTTGCACGTTCAATGGCAATGGCCTCCACTTCATCAACATGCTCACAGCCACCATAGTAGCGCTTTCCCGGATATCCTTCCGCATATTTATTGGTCAAGGCACTTCCACAGGCTTCCATTACGGCCGGTGTCGTAAAATTTTCCGACGCAATCATTTCAATTTTATTCTCCTGCCGTGACATCTCACGACGGATCATATCGGCAACATCTTTGTCTGCTTTGTTCAGATAATTGAAATACATTGTTTCTCCTTACAGTTCTCTATTTATAGGCGAGTGCTCGTCCCCGCGCATATTTGCTGCGCGATTCCGGGAACAGATTGTACTTTTCTTTCAGCGATTCCCCGATTTTAAACATTTCTTCTTGTGGACCGGAATACAGTTCGATTTCGAATTCGCTAATCGGTGCCCTGTTTTCACCCGCGATAATTTCACCTTCATCCAAAGAAATTTCACAAATGCAAAGCCCTGAGTCGATGCGTAGCTTCCATCTGGTAAATACGGTCTCAAAGATGCAAACGAGTGGTTTTCCGGCGAGAATCGCCATGAGCTTTTTCCCCTCTTCGCTTTCAACAAAAATCGTTGGGTCGGGCGAAAAAAAGGATGCTTCAGAAGGAAGGGGAACATTGAGTTCTTCCCGAACATAAAGCCCGCTTTTTTCATCGACATCGTTGTCTCGCCGTTTCAGCGTTCCAACGTATCGCGTGCCTTCCTGTCTGGTGCGAAGGGCAATTTCGTGTTTCGAGAGCACGAGGTCTTCCGTGTCGAAATAGGCGGCACTCATCGCAAGAATATCGCGACTGCCCGGTTCTTCCATCGCAAGTAGGGTACTGTCTTCCCAGATTTGCTCTCGTTGCTCCTTGTTTTCAATTCGATACTTGAGTTCAATCTCCATGACAAAAGATTATATCATAAACGCGTATTGTATCATAGGCAAAAGTTGGATATTGTCACCGATATTGTCATGGGCAAAGTTGGATATTGTCTCCATATTGTCTCACGGGTCTCACGAGATTCTTACAGATTGAGTTTCAACCATTCTTGTTTCACTTTTCCGAATTTCGCGAGGGGATAATAAATGGCCAAAGAGAGTACCGCGGGCAGCACAATGTGAAGGAGAAAAATTTCGCCGAACACAGAACCCGAAAATCCCATGCTTGTCAGGGTGCCGATCTGCCCTACCAGTCCGGACGTACCCATACCCGCACCTGCCGGAATATTCGTCATCTTAAACAAGAGGGTCGATACCGGTCCCAGAATCGCCGCCGCCAATGTCGGCGGTATTAAGATAATCGGATGTTTGATGATGTTGGGAACTTGCAGCATAGACGTACCGATGCCCTGCGCGAACAGACCGCCGATGCCGTTTGCGCGGAAGCTGATTACCGCAAAGCCAATCATCTGTGCGCAGCATCCTACGGTGGCTGCACCGGCCGCAATACCCGAAAGGTCCAGCATGATGCACAACGCGGCGCTCGAAATCGGTGCCGTAAGCACGAGACCGACAACCACTGCGACGATAATTCCCATCCAGAAAGGTTGCAACTCCGTCGCCTTCATGATGATGGCACCGAGCCCCTTCATGAGCGCACCGACAAGCGGTCCCACAAATTTTGCCACAAGCCCTCCCGCAAGAATGGTTACGGCAGGCGTTACAATGATGTCTACTTTGGTTTCTTTGGAAACGATCTTTCCAAGTTCGGCACCGATGACGGCAGCAACAAACGCACCGGCAGGACCGCCCGCAGCGCCGCCTTCTGTCCACGCCATATTGCCCATATAACCGGTTGCGATGCTCGCAAACAGTACAAGCGGAGGCGCCTGTAAACCATGGGCTACGGCAACACCAATTGCAGGACCAACCATCTGCATCGCCGCTGTACCGGCTGTAATTAAAAATGCCGTGAACGCACTCTCCCCAATGTGAATGCCAACTTGTTCCCCGATGGTTTTGATGATAAGCCCGATGAGCAGCGATGAGAAAAGTCCCAATGCCATCGCGGAAAGCGCGTCGAAGGCATAACGCTTCGCTGTAAATTGAATATTTTTGCGCTGTAAAAAGCTTTCTTTGACCTCTTTTGTATCTGCTGCCATGGATATCCTCTCTGTATTCTCCGCCACAACATTACACATGTCATGACATATAAAAAATTGTTTTTATCTTATCCCAGCGACAAATGGATGTCAATGAAAGTTTTGACAAACGAATTGGAAATTTTTGACAAACAAATTGGAAACGGATACTCAAATTTAGAGTACCCGCTCAAAACACATTTATAAATTTTCTTCTCTACTCTTGAATGTCTATCGGAACCGTCGTATCGTCTTCTAAAACGAATCCGCCTCCCGATGTTTCCTCACTGGAAACAGAGTCCTTATCTTTAAATTGATCGGTCCCGCTAATGACAAGAAGAACGAGAACGAGGACGACAGCCAACAAACAAAACAATGCAAAAATCTTCTGTTTCACAGTTTTTCGCTCCTATTTCTATTTGAGAGACAACACTGCGCCGATTGCCAACTCGATAATCAAAATAACACCGAGAATCATCGACATACGGCGATATTTCGCAGCATCGCCCTGTGCAGAAGGTTTCTTTACCGGCTTCTTCACCGGTTTCTTTGCCGGTTGCGTGGTCGGTATGGGGGCCGAATCTTGCGAAGTGGATTCCTGAATGGGGGTCGCCTCGGCATCCAACACCGGTTTTTCAGGTGACCGTTTCATCGGCTGACCTTCCGCGTCGGCAGGTGCCCGTCTTATGGGTTTCCCATCGGCATCCAAAGGAGGACGTCTTTTGATTGGTCTTCCTTCCGCATCGACCGGCGGGCGTTTTATGGGCTTTCCGTCGGCATCCAAAGGAGGACGCCTTCTGATTGGTCTTCCTTCTGCATCGACCGGCGGGCGTTTTATGGGTTTTCCGTCGGCATCTAAAGGAGGACGCCTTCTGATCGGCCTTCCTTCTGCATCGACCGGCGGGCGTTTTATGGGCTTTCCGTCGGCATCTAAAGGAGGACGCCTTCTAATCGGCCTTCCTTCCGCATCGACCGGCGGGCGTTTCATCGGTCTTCCTTCCGCATCGACAGCAGGTCGTCCTTCAGTGTGATTTTGCGTATCATTTCTTTTCATTATTTATTTTCACCTCTCCTGAAGATACACCGTTAACATAGATTGCAATGACATCGCCTCCGGTATAGAGGAATATTACTTGATTGCCTGAATCGGCTGAGGTAACACCCATGACGTTGAC
>JAITTH010000141.1 GCA_031287295.1 Eubacteriales Family XIII. Incertae Sedis bacterium | reverse complement strand
ATCGTTTCAGAAATTGCGGGCACAACGCGCGATAGCATCGAGAGTTATGCAGATGTGCGAGGGATCCCGGTTCTTATCATCGATACGGCCGGAATTCGTGAAGTGAACGATCCGCTTGAGAAGCTCGGTGTTGAACGCACGGAAGACTTAATCACAAAAGCAGATGTAACTCTTTTTGTTATAGACGCAAGCAAATCGCTTGACGCGGAAGACGTGCGTGTTGCAGAGCGTTTTCAAAGCAAGGAAATTGTTGTCTTGATGAACAAAGCAGACCTCGGCGTGAAGGTCTCAGAGGATGTTGTTCACGGGATTCTTCCCAAGGCAATCTGTGTGGAATTTAGCGCCGTGACAGGTCAAGGGCTTGATGCGCTTGTGGATGTTGTTGAAACGCTCGTATACGGCGGACGCGTGAAGCAAGAAGAAAGTTTGCTTGTAACAAATGTGCGCCACGAAAATCTGCTACGAGCGGCATTAACCGAAATTGACGAAGCAGAAACGATGCTTATTCAAGGAGAGGCCTTCGATTTTTCTGAAATCAATATGAAGACGGCTTACGAAAATTTGGGAGAAATTACGGGAAAAACAGTCACTGACGAAGTCTTGGAAAAGGTCTTTTCCCGATTTTGTGTGGGGAAATAATAAATGTATGAATTGGAAACGTACGAGGTAATTGTTGTCGGCGCCGGCCATGCAGGATGCGAAGCGGCACTGGCTGCTTCGCGCCTTGGAAAAAAGACATTGATATTGACCATCAGTATGGAGTCGGTTGCGATGATGCCCTGCAACCCGTCAATCGGCGGGACAGGGAAGGGTCAGCTCGTGAAAGAAATTGATGCGCTTGGCGGGGAAATGGGAATCAATATCGACAAGACATTTCTTCAAAGCAGAATGCTGAATCGTTCAAAGGGTCCTGCCGTTCATTCTCCGCGTGCGCAGGCAGATAAGCAGCAATATCATTTGGAAATGAAGCACACGTTAGAACGGCAAACAAATTTAGACCTAAAACAAGGAGAAGTGGTCGATTTGCTTTTTGACGAGACGACAGAGCAGCGAAAGATTGCAGGTGTCGTCATGAAAACAGGAGGTTTTTTCCGTGGCAAAACGGTAATTCTCGCAACAGGGACGTATCTGAATGGTCTTGTTCATGTGGGTCCCATCTCATGGCCGAGTGGTCCATCCGGCTTTACGCCCTCACTTGAGCTTGCAGAAAATATGAAAGCGAAAGGGTTTTCGTTGCGCCGTTTTAAAACGGGAACGCCTGCCCGTGCATTGGCAAAAACGCTTGATTATTCAAAAATGCAAGAACAACGTGGCGACGAGGAAATAGAACCTTTTTCGTACATGAATGATTCCGTCGGAGAGAATAAAATTTCTTGTTGGCTAACGTATACCAACCCCGGTTCGCATGAAATTGTACGTGCCAATTTGGATAAAACAGCACCTTACGGAGGTTTCTCAACTGGGGTGGGACCCAGATATTGTCCGTCGATAGAAGATAAGGTTAGTCGTTTTCCCGACAGAAACCGACACCAGCTTTTCTTGGAGCCGGAAGGTCTTTTCACGGATGAAGTATACATTCAAGGCATGAGTACAAGCCTTCCGGAAGACATCCAGATTGAATTTTATCGATCGATTGAAGGGCTTGAAAAAGCTGTTTTTTCACGATACGCATATGCCATAGAGTACGAATGTATCAACCCTTTAAGCTTGACAGGTTCCTTGGAACATCGGGATGTGTCCGGACTGTTTTTCGCCGGACAGATTAACGGGAGTTCAGGTTATGAAGAAGCAGCTGCACAGGGTCTTATCGCAGGGATTAATGCAGGGAGAAAAATTGACGGAAAACCTCCTTACACGCCGGATCGCTCCGAAGCTTATATAGGAGTATTGATTGACGATCTCGTGACGAAGGGCACGGAAGAACCTTATCGTATTATGACCTCGCGTGCGGAATTTCGATTGCTATTGCGTCAAGATAATGCAGATCAGCGACTTACGGAAAAGGCTTACGAAATCGGTCTTGCCTCGCAGGCTCGCTATGATCGCTACCGGGTAAAAAAAGAAGAAACGGAACGGGAAATTCGGCGTTTGGAGGAAACGAAGATTTCCGCACTTGTCGCAAAGGCATTTCTCGATGGAATGTTGATGGACGGTGGTGCATCAGAAGGACTCGGAACCGCGAAGATAAAAGGGAATGTTTCTCTGGCAACCTTACTAAGACGCCCAGAGGTGACTTATGAAAAACTTGCCGACATTGACACGCATCGACCGAAGCTTTTGCCTGCTGCAGCGCGTCAGGCAGAGATTTGCATCAAATATGCCGGTTACATAGAAAAGCAGCTTGCACAGGTTGCCAGATTCAAAAAAATAGAAAACAAGCGCCTTCCTGAGAATTTAGATTATACTGTTTTAAAAGGGCTACGAAATGAGGCGGCTCAAAAATTACAGAAGATTCGACCTGCATCCGTAGGACAGGCTTCTCGAATTTCCGGTGTTTCTCCGGCAGACGTAAGTGTGTTGTTGATTCACTTGGCACGTTTGGAAGGATAAATGATGATCGCGGAACTTATTGACAGTGATGATTTGGCTCTGCTTGAAAACGGGCTGGTTGAAAAAGGGATTCCAAATACGTATTTTGTGACGGAGCAAATGTTGTTTTTTATGGACATGACCTTGCAATGCAATGAAGTCATCAATCTGACCACGATTACGGAACCGAGAGAATTTATACGCAAGCATTTTCTGGATGCCTTATTTTGTTATGGATGGCAAGAGATAGAAGCTGCGGAGCGCATCGTGGATGTCGGCACGGGCGCAGGAATTCCCGGAATTCCTCTTGCTATGGCTTATCCGGAGAAGCAATTTCTGCTCATGGATTCGCTGTCAAAGCGGATTGGATTTTTACAAACGGCGGTGGACGCCATGGGGCTTTCAAACGTTTCTGTGATGCATATGCGTGCTGAAGATGCGGGGCGAAATCCGAAGTATCGTGAAAAATATGATCTGTGTGTTTCACGTGCACTGGCAAAACTTCCTGTTCTTTCTGAATACTGCCTACCCCTTGTTCGTCCCGGCGGTTACTTTTACGCATACAAAACGGACAATGCACTCGGCGAGATTGTGGATAGCGAGACGGCGCGGAAACTTCTCGGGGCACCGGGGGAAGTTCTTGTTCGCGCTGCGGACGCAAAGGCTTCTTTGTATAGACACAATATTATGGTCATAAAGAAGGAACTTCGAACACCGGAGACCTACCCTCGTAAAGCGGGAACGCCCGCGAAAGTTCCGTTGTAGATGAAAGGTGGCGAGAAAAATGAGCGATAAAATTTATTTGATGAACATGAAATGGGATGACGAAGGAGACTATTGGTCTGTCACTTGTAGAGACCTTCCGGATTTTTCCTTGGATATTGAGATGGTAGAGTCTTCTGCGGAACTGATTCAATTTGCCGTTTCAGATTATTTGCAGGCCAAAGGAGAAGATCCTGACGTGCAGATAAAAATTCTCATCGAGACGGTAGAGCGCGAAAAAGACCGAGATAAGCATTTATAATTCCCAATATTTGGAAAATCCGCATGGTCTGGCACGAAAAATGACCGCCTTATTTTGTGTTTGGCAAACGAAACACAACCTACATATAGATTATATCCAGGAAATGATAATTTATGGCAGAACGCAAATTTGACAGAAATAAAGGGATTGGTAAAAATTTCCAAACACATGGATGTGTCAATTTTGACAAAATGTGCCCTCCTCGTTCTTTCTTTCGAAAATGTTTCACGTGAAACATTTCTTCGTGTCAGGTTTTGCTTCGCACAAAAGAGAGATGTGTGGTAGAATAAGACAACAAGGTCAAAGTGCAATGCACAGGAGGGGAATGTGGGAAAAGCAATTGCAATTTTCAACCAAAAGGGTGGTGTGGGAAAAACGACAACCAATATCAATTTGGCTGCCTGTCTTGCATTAAAAGGAAAAGACGTTCTTATCATGGACATTGATCCGCAAGGAAATACGACAAGCGGAGTTGGTATTTCCAAAAAAGACTTGGAATACACGATGTACGAAGTATTGATTGACGATACGATTGACCCAAATCTTGCAATTTTAGACACATCCATTCCAAAGCTGAAAATTTTGCCTGCAAGTGTAGAATTGGCAGGTGCAGAAATTGAGCTGGTCCAGTTAGAGGGGCGAGAACAGCGCCTAAAAAAAGCATTGGCAAAGATTCGTGATCATTTCGATTACCTTTTCATCGACTGTCCACCCTCCTTGGGTCTTCTGTCGATTAACTCTTTAACCGCTGTCGAAAGCGTTCTGATTCCAATTCAATGCGAGTATTACGCCTTGGAAGGTGTAAGCCAATTAATGAGTACGGTTGAATTGGTAAAACGAAATTTGAATCCGGACCTTCAGATACAAGGCGTTATTTTGAGTATGTTTGATGGTCGTACAAATTTGTCGATTCAAGTCGTGGAAGAAGTAAAAAAATATTTTCGTGACAAAGTATACACAACAGTAATTCCAAGGAATGTTCGTCTCGCAGAGGCCCCGAGCTTTGGAATGGCAATCATGGAATATGACCCGAAATCCAAAGGTGCTGAGGCCTACATGGAATTCGCAGAAGAATTCCTGGAAGGAGAAGGGGAATAGGGAATGGCAGGACAGAGAAAAGGTCTGGGCAAAGGCCTTGGGGCTCTGATTGCCGAGGCTGGAACGGTCGTTCCAATTGATGGATACGACAAAGGTCAAGAGCCCTCACGAGAAAGCATTCGATTCATCGACATCGATGAAATCAAGCCCAATTCATCTCAACCGCGTGTCGAGTTTGACGAGGAAGCCA
>JAITTH010000130.1 GCA_031287295.1 Eubacteriales Family XIII. Incertae Sedis bacterium | reverse complement strand
GAACTTGCGCAGCGAGCACTGGCGTGGGAAATTCGGCATGGCGGGCGTTCCGGTCGCACAGCGCGTCAATTTGTAGATACACTCATCGGAAATTGAGGAAATAACAATGGGAAAATTTTTCCGAAACAATGGATTTGCCGCTATCATGATGATTGTCCTTGTGTTAATGGCCATCATCAACAGCGATTTTCTCGACGATCCCATAGCATGGTTTTTTCGGGTGCTTACACTGCTCCCCGGCATTGTTCTTGGCATTACCATTCATGAATTTGCCCATGCGTTTACCGCATATAAGCTTGGCGACAACACGGCAAAGCGAGAAAAACGGGTATCGCTGAATCCGATTCGCCACATCGACCCCATCGGGTTTGTGGCCCTGTTCCTTGTTGGTTTTGGTTGGGGCAAGCCTGTACCTGTCAACCCCCACGCCTTTAAGCATCCGCGCAGAGATAATCTTCTCGTCGATGTTGCGGGCGTAATTACAAACTTCATTCTTGCGTTTTTATTGACGGGCGCGCTAAAGCTCTTTTATGATGCCTCCACAAGCATGAATTACCATACGTTCAATATCATCAGTGAGGTTTTGGTCGCCGCGATTTCCATCAATTTGGTGCTGATGATTTTTAATCTCCTTCCGGTGCCTCCGCTGGATGGCTTTGGCGTTGTCACAGAAGTTTTTAACCTACGCAATAAGCCGATTTATTATCAGATTTACAACGCCGGGATGCCCATCCTGTTGCTTCTTGTTGTTTTTAACATTCCATCGAGAGTCATCTCCCCGATTGTCTCGGCAGTTTCAAAATTTCTGTTTTCTATTTTCTTTTGATTACGTGACCAAAAATCCCTGTTGACAAAATAGTGCTGTGCGTATATATTGCTAATATTGTTAGTAATTAACACAGTTAAACTAGTTTTTCAATGGGGTAATCACAAAAAACAGAAAATTGCTTTGAGGTGGCAAGATGAAATTTGAGAAGCTTGCAGATGATTTGATGCACAATATGGAGGCGATGAAAAACGGTTCTCCGGCGGATGGCATAGGACGGTTCCGAAAAGGTAGCTTGTTTTTACTTCATATCATTTGCCATTGTAAAAACCACAAGAATATTTCACCGAAAGAAATTAGCGAAGCGATGGGTACATCCTCTGCCCGCACGGCAAGTTTGCTTTCTAAATTGGAAAGCAAGGGACTCATCGAGCGTCAGATGGACGCGGTAGACCGTAGACGCATCCAAGTTCAAATCACAAAAGAAGGAAAGAAAAAAATACAGAATATGCATCACCAAATGAAACAGGAGGTTGCGCGTGTCCTCGAGAAGATGGGAGAAAACGATGCGCAAGAATTCGTAAGATTGCAGGGAGATTTTGTTCGGTATCTTAACGAATCGGGGAAGTTCACCGGGAAAAAGATGGGAATATAGGAGGTCATATCGAATATGCAAATTGTAAAGTTCTTATTGTCATCAAAACGGAATGTGCTTGTGGTGTTGGTCGTCTTGTGCCTGCTCATTGTGCAAGTCTATTGCGAGCTGTCGCTGCCGCGTTACACGAGCGATATTGTCGATGTGGGCATTATGCAGGGGGGCATTGAAGACGCTGTGCCGAATCAGATTCGTCGAGAAAGTCTCGATGGTCTTGAACTCTTTATGCCACAGGCGGATATCGACACCATTGAGAAGTCCTTTCGTGAAGATGCGCAGGGCATTCTGAGACTGAATGTCGATCGTGCGCAAGACAAAACGAGCATCGAAAAGCTCAACACAATTTTTACGGTGCCGATGCTGATTTTCATTTCTGCGGAAAAACAAACGAAGCTGGAAGAAGGAATGAGTCAACTCACGCAGATCGCAGGTCGTTTTGATATTCTCACAACGTGGCTCAAAGAATATGAAGCTTCCGCCGCAGTAAGCGCGCCAAGAATAGACCTCGATCAGCTCAAGAACGGATACGCTGCCGGGTTTGTTACAAAAGACCAACTGCTCGAAATGCGGTCAAAAGCGCAGGAAGAGATAGACAAGCTCGGCGATCTTATGTCGGGAACGGCAGCGGTTTCCTATGTTGAAAACGAATACACAGGCATGAACCTGGACATGCAGAAAATACAGACCGATTATATGAAGCACGTCGGTCTCATCATGATGTTGTATACGCTTGCTTCTGTGGCGACATCGATCATCGTATGCCTGCTTGCAAGCCTCACGGCAGCAGGGATAAGCAGGACGCTTCGGAAGAATATTTTCCGACGGGTTTTGGATTTCTCGAATCGCGAAATGGATATTTTCACGGGGGCTTCTCTCATCACGCGCAGCACAAACGATATGCAGCAGATTCAGATTGCCTTGGTCATGTTTATCCGCCTTGTGTTATTTGCCCCCATTATGGGCATTGGCGGTATCTTTATGGTGCTGCAAACAAAGACCGGCATGGGTTGGATTGTTGCCGTAACAGTCGCCATCCTTCTTTTCATCGTGGCTATTTTGCTGAAAATTACGATGCCGAAATTTAAGATTTTACAACTTTTGGTTGACAAACTCAATCTTGTAAGTCGCGAAATCCTTACGGGGCTTCCCGTCATACGTGCCTTCCGTCGTGAAAACTTCGAGACAAAACGTTTTGCCGTTGCGAATAACGAACTCATGAAGACGCAGTTGTTTACAAACAGAGCCATGGTTATGATGATGCCTCTCATGATGTTTATGATGAATGTGGTTGCGGTGGTGATTGTCTGGTTTGGCGCAAAAAACGCAGACGCAGGACATCTACAGGTGGGCGATTTGCTGGCGTTTATCACGTACACGATACAAATTGTCATGTCGTTTATGATGCTGTCGATGATTTCTGTCATGTTGCCGCGCGCGAATGTTGCGGCAGAACGCGTGGCGGAAGTTTTGAAAACGGAGACGACCGTTCAGAACAAGCCCGAAGATCAGTTGGTCGATCGCGATATTTGGCGAGGAGACGTAGAATTCAAGGATGTTTCCTTCCGTTTCCCCGATGCCTCGGAAGATGTTCTTTCAGGAATATCTTTTACGGCAGATGCCGGAAAAACAACAGCGATCATCGGCTCTACGGGAAGCGGAAAGTCAACACTCATCAATCTCATCCCGCGCCTCTTCGATGTTACAAACGGTGTAATTACGATAGACGGAGTGGATATACGCGATATGGATTTGCACCGGCTGCGAAGCTTACTCGGCTTTGTTCCGCAGAAGGGCATTCTTTTTTCCGGCGATATAGAATCGAACCTGCGATTTGGGAATGAAGAAATATCAGAGGAAGCTTTGCAAAAGGCGGCTGAGATCGCACAGGCAGATGAATTTATTTCCGAAAAAGAAGG
>JAITTH010000161.1 GCA_031287295.1 Eubacteriales Family XIII. Incertae Sedis bacterium | reverse complement strand
CTTCAGCCGTCATACGGTTCAAGTCCGCTCTATGAATCAATAAAAACACAGATAGCCCCTTCTTCGGGGCTATCTGTATTTCTGGAGCTGCCCAGCGGACTTGAACCGCCGACTTCCTCCTTACCAAGGAGGTACTCTACCGCCTGAGTTAGGGCAGCATACGCAAAAAAGTATACCATAGATTTTACGCGATGTGCCGAGAAATTTCGTCTCATCGCGTAAATTTCTTGAGTCCTTCGACTGAAATCTTTTTACCTGTAATTAAGATGGGAAGAAAATGCCGATTTCGCGCTCTGCCGATTCCGGGGAATCCGATCCGTGAATGACATTTTCATCCATCACGAGCCCGAAATCTCCACGAATTGTTCCCGGTGCTGCCTTCGCCGGATCTGTCTCACCCATAAGCTTTCGAGCGACTGCCACAGCACCCGGTCCGCTAACAATCATTTTAACCACCGGCCCTGAGGTGATGTATTCGATGAGCCCCGCATAAAACGGCTTGCCTTCGTGTTCGGCATAATTTGCCTTTGCCTGATCTACAGTAACATTCGCAAGCTCAAGCCGTTCAATCTTGAGTCCAACGCGTTCGATACGAGCAATGATCTCTCCGATATGTCGAGCAGCAACCGCATCCGGCTTTAACATCAAGTAGGTTCTCTGTGACATCGTCTCTCTCCTTTTGCAATACAGTAACTAGCCTCATGCAACAAAACATGATTACTTTTTCTCATGAGGTTATCTACTATTATCTACAGATTTCAAAGGTTTTGCAACGATTTCATTGTATAATAATATGGACTCGCCAATGAAACATTGGGCGGAATGCCGGTCTTTTTCCCGGCATGCAAGACACAAAATGCAAAAGGAATCATCACAATGGATAAAATCGTAAAAGCTATTTCTGCCGATGGATTCGTTCGTCTCACTGCCATCACCTCGAAGGACTTATGTGAACGCGCAAGGCAAATTCATGCAACAACGCCCGTTGCCACGGCTGCTCTTGGAAGGACACTCTCCGCAACAGCGATGATGGGCAGCGACCTCAAGAAGACCGATGCATCCATCACCATACGCATAAACGGAGCAGGTCCGATCGGAACCCTTATGACCGTTTCGGATTCGAGTGGCAATGTACGCGGATATGCCCAGAACCCGAACGTTCAACTGCCCCTAAAATCGGATGGGAAACTCGATGTCGGACGGGCAGTTGGAACCGATGGTCTGCTTACCGTCATTCGTGACATTTCCGGCGAGGGCGAGCCCTATACAGGAAGCGTTACGCTCGTAAGCGGAGAAATCGCAGAAGATTTTACAGCGTATTTTGCCGAAAGCGAGCAAACACCGACAGCCGTTGCGCTCGGTGTTTTGGTTGATGTAAACTATTCCGTAAAAGCGGCAGGTGGCTACATAGCGCAGTTACTGCCCGGCGCACCAAACGATCTCATCGATCAGCTTGAACAGAATATATCGGCGCTCGGTTATGTAACAAATCACCTGGCAGATCAGGATGCGACGAGCCTTGTTTACGATGTCCTGAAAAACATGAATCCGGAAATTCTCTCAGAACAGCCCATCGAATATCATTGCTATTGCAGCAGAGACAGAGCCCTAAAGACGCTATCAAGCCTCGGCGAGACCGATCGAAATGAAATCAAAGGAAAAAACGAACCGATTGAAGTGACGTGCCAATTTTGCGACGCAGTTTATGTTTTCGACCCGTCTGAAATCTAATAGAGACTTAAATATTTTTCAATCTTCTTTCGGATACGTTGAATCGAATTGTCGATGGACTTTGGAGATTTCCCGAGTACCTCTGCAATTTCAGTATAGGTTCTGCCCTTGAGAAACTCTCGCCAAACAATACGTTCCAGTTTGCTGAAAATTTTTGCACTGCTTTTGTTGATGTATTCGAATTGATCCTGAAGCAGAATGAGGTCTTCCGGTGTGCCCATACTTTTGTCTTCCAGCTGTGCCTCTAACTTTTCGTATTCGCCCTCATCGTTCGGATCGGCATAGATGGATACAAATGCGTTCAATGGACTATGTTTGATTCTCGCGGACGCCTTCACCGCATTGACCATATTGTGCTCGATACACATTTCTGCAAACGTCCGAAAGGACGCGTTTTTGTCGGCATCGTAACGCATGACAGCACCGAAAAGTCCTATCATACCCTCCTGAATGAGATCGTCTTTGCTCCCGCCCATTAAGAAATACAGATTTGCCTTACTCTTGATGATGTCTCGATATTTCAAATAAATGAATTCGAGCGCAACTTCGTCGCCCGCTCCGGCAAGTTTTACAATATTTTCTTCGGTTTGATTGTCGTACTTTTTTATTTCCAATTCGTGAGTCCTTCTCCCTATTCAGAAATTTGCGCGCTCATCTCATACAATGCGATTGCTGCTGCGTTCGACGCGTTTAACGATGTAATTTTCCCGCGCATCGGTAAGGAAATAAGCGCATCGCACTTCTCGCGAACGAGACGTGAAAGCCCTCCTCCTTCACCGCCAACCACCAAAGCCACCGCACCCGAATAACGCACCTGACGGTAATTCTGCCCATCCATGTCGAGCCCATAAATCCAAAGACCTGCGTCCCGAAGCTTTTCGATCTCCTGAATAAGATTGCCTACACGCGCGACTGCAACATGCATTGCCGCCCCGGCAGAAGCCTTTACCGCCGTATCCGTCACGGAAACAGCCCGTCGTTTCGGAATGATGACGCCATGCGCACCCGCACCATCTGCAGATCGCAAAATTGCTCCAAGATTGTGCGGATCTTCTATTCCATCCAAAATCACAAGAAAAGGCTTTTCGTTGCGCGACGCAGCAATCGCAAGAAGTTCTTCCGTCGAACGGTATTCGTACGCTGCAAGGTACGCAACAACACCCTGATGAGCTCCGCTCCCGACCGCCTTGTCGAGCACAGATTTATCGACCGATTGCATCGGAATACCCGCTTTTTTCGCGAGTGCATACACTTTTTTTCCTGCGCCCTCAATGTTCTTCTGAATCAGAATCTTTTCTACCCCTGCATCTGCAGCAAGCGCCTCCAGAACAGGGTTTCTCCCGTAAATCATATTCATATTTTGCTCCATTCTGCTGATTCTCAGCAGCACAAATACCTCACGAAAGTTCTTTTGTTGCTCCACCATTCTATTCAAACATGGATGGAGCAAAACACGATCTACTGCCGTACGATTATTTCGTCCTATGGTCGAAATCGCACATGGCTGAAGTGTGAAATTCTTTCACACTTATACCGACTCCGCTTCCCTGTCGATTCTCTTATATTCGACAAAACGATAATGAATCCCGGCTTCCGTCTGCGGAAGGCTTTCCCGAACGAATGAAAATCGCGCATCGACATCGAGATTTGGGAAAAATCGATCCGATTCAAATGCCGCATCGATTTTTGTGATGAGGCAAGTCGTACAATAGGAAAGGAGTTGCTCGTATACACTTGCACCTCCAATTACAAATACCGATTTTCCGCCAATTGCTTTTGAAGAAAGGGTCTGAAACAGCTCGTCAAGGGAAAGACAAACCGTCAGCGCGTCCGATGTTACGTGCTTTTTCGCAAAATTCGAATCGTGCGTTAATACCAGATTGTCACGGTTTGGAAGGGGTTTTCCTCCGGGAAGAGATTCTAGCGTCTTTCGCCCCATAATCACGATCCCGTCTTTCGTCTTTTCCTTGAAATACTTCAAATCTCCCGGCAGGTGCACGAGCAGTTTTCCTTCTTGTCCAATGCCCCAATTCCTATCGACAGCAGCAATCGCCGTGAGTTTCCTATCTTGTCCCATTCTGTTACACCGCAATGGGAATGCCCGTTACCGATTCACCGTGTTCGTAGCCCTCAAGCCGAACATCCTCTGCGGTAAAAGCATAAAAATCTGTAATTTCCGGATTGATTACGAGTTTTGGCGCGGGGTACTGCTTCCGTCCGATCAGTTCTTTGATCATCGGAATGTGTCGGTCGTAGATGTGGGCATCGCTGATGACCTGAATCAATTCGCCCGGCACGAGCCCACTCACCTGAGCAAACAGATGAATCAATACCGCATACTGCATCACATTCCACGCATTTGCCGCAAGAATATCCTGTGAGCGTTGATTCAAAATGCCGTTCAATCGATTGCCTGTAACGTTAAACGTCATGCTGTATGCGCAGGGTTCTAACCCCATTTCGGAGAGATCCGCAAAGTTGTAGATGTTTGTGAGAATCCTGCGCGAATACGGCGTATTTTTCAGCTGCCACAACACATTATCTACTTGATCCATCTCGCCCTGTGCAAACCGATAGGGAACCCCAAGTTGGTAGCCGTATGCCTTCCCGATGCTCCCGGTTTCATCTGCCCAACTATCCCATATGTGGCTGTTCAAGTCTTTGATGTTGTTGGATTTCTTTTGCCAAATCCAAAGCAATTCATCCACGCAGAGCTTAATCGAAATCGGTCTGAGCGTGAGCGCGGGAAACTCTTCTGAAAGATCATACCTGCTTACCACACCAAATTGTTTTATGGTATGTGCAGGGGTTCCATCTTCCCAACGCGGGCGAACAACCTGCCCCTCCGATGAATGCCCCTTCGCAAGAATATCTTCACACATTGCGACAAAGATCTTGTCCGCCTTGCTCATTTTTCTTTTCCTTCCCCGTCTGACCTATGCAGACCTTCAATCTGTTCAATCGCTTTTTCGACCGTGCTCTGCAGGGCATCATGATTCCCGCAAAGGTGATAATATCCGAGCAAGGCTTCAAAAGCCGTTGCCCATTTATAATCCATCGGCGTTGCATTCTTCGGCTTTGTCGATATTTTACGGTTCTTTGCGCGACGAACCAGCGCCTGCTCATCTTCAGGAAGCGAGTCGTAGATTTCTCGAATTGCCTCCGCTTGCGCATCGGCGCGCACATAACGAACAGAAGCAAGATGCAGGCGGTCGCTATGGACGATTCCCTTACGTATCACGTGCTCACGAATCATCAACTCGTAGATGGCATCTCCGAGATATGCCAACGTTGTTGTGTTCATCGATATCGGTTTGGATGTCACAGAATTCATCACTCTCGAATGATTTGCACACCCTGTGGCGTATCTTTTAGCGTGATTCCTTGAGCCTTTAACACATCCCTTATCTCGTCGGCACGCGCCCAATTTTTCTCTTCTCGCGCTTTTTGCCGCTCTTCAATAAGCACCTTGATTTCCGCGTCGTCGTCCATCTTGGATGTTTCTTCTTTTTCAAGCAATCCTAATACATGCGTCAGTTCGAGAATCAACGCCAATGCCTGTTTCGCGAACGTTTTTGTCGTTTGCTCATCCATCTGCACATTGATGTCTGAAATGAGTTCAAAGATCGCAGCAATCGCATCTGCTGTATTGAGGTCTTCGTCCATTGCCGCAATGAACTTCTCTCGATATTTTGATAGCGCAACAAGCGATGCCTCTTCTGCCTCGGACAGCGATGCATCCACCCCTTTTGCAATAAGATGCTCCAGCGTGGTTCTCGCATTGTACATCCGATCCAGTCCGCCACGCGCCTGCTTCATGAGTTTACGTGAAAAGTTGATGGGCATACGATAGTGACCAAACAACAAGAAAAACCGAATTTCTTCTCCGCTATATTCTTTCAAAATGTCACGAACCGTAAAGAAATTATCTTTTGATTTTGACATTTTTTCGTTGTTAATCATAATATAGCCGTTGTGCATCCAGTATTTTGAAAAAGGCTTGCCGTTTGCCGCCTCAGACTGCGCAATCTCGTTTTCGTGATGTGGAAACGTAAGATCTTGCCCACCTGCATGAATATCGATCGTTTCCCCAAGATATTCCTTCGACATTGCAGAACATTCGATATGCCAACCGGGTCGCCCCATGCCCCACGGAGAATCCCAAGCAATTTCATCGTCTTCCTTGCGCTTCTTCCACAACACAAAATCTAAGGGGTCTTGCTTGCGTTCATCGATTTCTATGCGCGCACCGGAATCGAGATCTTCAATATTTTGCCCGGAGAGTTTCCCGTACCCTTGAAATTTGCGCGCACTATAATAAACGTCGCCATCGTTTTCGTAGGCATACCCTTTCTCTATGAGCGTCTGAACAAAGGTAACGATGTTCCTGATTTCTTCGGTCACTTTGGGATGAACCGTCGCTTTTCTTACATTCAGCGCCTCTGCATCTTTGAAATATTCAGCAATGTACTTTTCACTGATCTCACCTGCACTTACACCTTCTTCACGTGCTTTGTGAATAATCTTGTCATCGACGTCTGTAAAATTTTGTACAAATCGAACGCTTTTCCCTCGATATTCAAGATAACGGCGCAGGGTATCAAAAACGACAAATGGACGGGCATTTCCAATATGGAAATAATTGTAAACGGTTGGTCCGCAAACATAAATCTTGATATTTTGATCGTTCAGCGGAATAAATTCTTCCTTTTTCCGCGTCAGCGTATTGTATATTCTCATTGATTCCTTCGATCTAGCCCTTCCTACAAATTATCTGTAACGACTCAAGGGTATCCGCCTGTTTCCCGTATCTCCGGCATTTCGGACAG
>JAITTH010000047.1 GCA_031287295.1 Eubacteriales Family XIII. Incertae Sedis bacterium | reverse complement strand
TCACGGTGCAGCTTGGAGAGACCGTCGTCTATGAGGGTGCAAAGACCGCAGGGATGTTTTCATTTGTCATTTCTGCGCACGAAGCAGCCTGGGATACCACGTTAACCGTATCCGGGTTGCAGGATTCTGTAACTTTACGGAATGTGGATATCGGTGAAGTGTGGGTTGCCGGGGGACAGAGCAATATGGAATTTCCACTCCGCTACGATATGGATGCCGATACGACGATCTCTTCTGCAAACGATGTGCATCTTCGCTTTTATGATGTGGGAAAGTTCTCATTTGAGGGCGAAGAGGCAGAAGGATTCAAAGATACGACCGCGATGGATCGATGGCTGACCTTCGTCCCGGAAAACGCGGCATCGTTTTCGGCTGTCGGACTCTATTTTGCGCAGGTACTCCGAGAGGCACAGGGCGTTTCCATCGGTCTTGTCGGATGCAATTGGGCGGGAACGGGCGCGGCAGCGTGGTTAGACGAGAACTATTTGCGCGAAAGTCCCAATCTCGTTTATTACACGGAATCCTACGAAGAGTCAACCAAAGACCTTGACATGGTGAAATACGAGAAAAAGGGCAAGGTGGCAAGAGCGCTCATTGCTTCAAGACGGATGCAAAAAGTGACCGAAAACATGATGTCTGGTAAAACGAACCTCCTTCAGACCCTGATGGCACTTCCCGCGGTGTTAAAGGTCCTCCCCTACACACAGACCAAAGGTCCTGCCGACCCCAATAGACCGGGCGCACTTTACCATACGATGGTCGAAAAAATCGCCGGATTTTCGTGCAGAGGTGTCATCTGGTATCAGGGTGAATATGACGAAAGGCAAGCCGATCGTTATGCAGATTTATTTGCTTCGGTTATACGCTGTTGGCGTGATGCATGGGCTGAATCGTTGCCTTTTCTCTTTGTGCAGCTTGCGCCGTATGAAAAATCACAGATGGGTTCCGGTCGAAATTTTCCGCGCATTAGAGAAAAACAGGAATGGGTGAGCAAAAATGTTGAAAACACCTATATGGTCTCCATTATGGATGTTGGGATGAGAAACAACGTCCATCCCAAAACCAAAAGACCTGTCGGAGAACGCCTTGCCTTGATGGCGCGGGGAAAGATCTACGGAGAAAGTGTATTATGCGATCCACCTGAAATAGCAACCGTACATTTTGATTCGGGTGTCATGATTTTAAACTTTCTTCATACCGGAAATGGACTCGTGCAGAAGGGCACAGGTGGAAACGTTTTTAAGATTCTTGTCAACGGAGAGAACATAGACAAGTTTACGGTGGTGCTTCATACAGATTGTATTGAAATACATAGCCCGAAATTCATCCAAGGTGCCGATGTGCAGCTCCTCTTTGCCTGGGCGGGATACTGCGAAATGAATATCTTTAACAGTGCGGGACTGCCGGCAAAGCCATTCAAGACCATACTTTCGATTAATCTCTTTTAACTTAACTTAAAGATCAAATCTTTTCGGTTCGCAACGTGTGTAATTTTCGACCAATCTCCACGGGTGCGTAGAGTATGAGCCAAATGAGGACCAAGAGCCCTGCTGCGCCAAAAACATAGCCGGGACTTCCCAGGAAAGACTGTAGAAAAGATAGGGGTGAACCCGGTGCCGCTTCGTTAATGAAGAAGAAATTTGTATCAAGCAAGTGGTTTAAATGATAAATGATCGGTGCGATGATTGCGATATAGATGGCGGGCATCCACAAGTTGCGGAGTTTGGGGCGCATCTGTCCGGATGCTAAGAGCATGACCGGATACGTAATCTCGAGCATATGAATCAAAAAACTCTGTAGACAGAAGAAATTCCAGACCGGATACATTGTCCAATCTGCAAAAAGCAGGGCGGAAATTGCGCCTGGAATGCTCAGGCAATATAAAAACTCTGCCGTAAAACGCGTTGGGTGAACCGTGTGGATGGCAATCATAAAGATGCTCATACCACAGAGGTGCAGAGGCAAAATCTGCCAGGTATAAACCCCGGTAAAGGCGCAGAGTAGATGTTTTGCAATTTCCATTCCGACGATGAGACCCGCTATGAGGTAGCGTAGTTTTTGTTGGGTGGCATTTTGTGCGTTTAGGTAGGCAAATTGTTTCGGCGCTTCGTTCGCAGCGACCGGCGACTCAACCATAGCGACCGGCGATTCGCTCGCAATCGAATCGGTCCCACGATCGGAACGGACCCTGCCGACGCGTCGATACAGGATGGCGAAGGCGATGATGAACAGCAAAATTCCTGCAAGAAAGGTCAAGTGCGTGGCATCATAATGTTCAAACCCTACGCCATCCGGGATATCCTCTCGAGATACGAAAAACAAATTATCGTTACCCTTGTCTTCTTCGACATTGAGCCCGGCGAATTCTATCATTGTTTTCATATTCCGCCTTATTTTTCTTAGGAAAGTTCTTTGAAATGGAACGTTTTCTTTCCCGTCGCATAGTCATCGACGATTTGTCCATCTCCAAACAATTTATATTTATAGGTGGAAAGCCCCTCCAGTCCGACAGGACCACGTGCATGCAATTTCCCTGTGCTAATCCCTACTTCCGCACCGAATCCGTAGCGAAATCCGTCGGCGAATCGCGTGGAGCAGTTTTGATAAACCCCGGCGGAGTCAACGCGTTGCATGAATTTTTCGGCAGTCTCTGTATCTTCCGTGAGAATACAGTCGGTATGGTGCGAACCGTAACGGTTAATGTGGTCGATGGCCTCGTCTAAGTTCGCAAGAACTTTCAGATTGACGGTGTAGTCCAAATACTCGGTAAAATACGCTGTTTCATCTGCTGCGGCGATATCGGAGAGAATTTCCATTGCACGAGCGCAGCCGTAAAGCGATACGTCACGAGCTTTCAGTGCCTTTGCAAGTGGCGGGAGCAAATCCTTCGCGATGTCTTCATGTACAAGCACGGTTTCTACCGCGTTGCATGCTGCGACATACTGTGTCTTACTGTCCAAAATAATCGGAATTGCTTTTTCGATATCGGCAGCCTTGTCCACATAGATGTGGCAGATGCCGTCGGCGTGTCCCATGACCGGAATCTCAGAGTGATTCATGATATAGCGCACAAATTCGTTGGACCCTCGTGGAATGATGAGGTCGATGGATTCATGACACTGGAGCAGTTCTCCAATATCTTCTCGCGATTGCAGCAGCGTCAAAAACCCCTTGGGAAGGCCGGATGCGATTCCCGCATCATAGATTGCGTCGAACAACGCTTTGTTTGTATTTTGAGCTTCACTGCCACCCTTGAGAATGGCGCAATTACCACTTTTCAAACAAAGAGAAACAATTTGAACGAGGGCATCGGGTCGCGATTCAAATATGACCCCAATGACGCCGATGGGACAGGAGACTTTTTCGAGAATTAAATTGTCGTCAAGTTGTCGCCTTGATAATTTTCGCCCGACAGGGTCAGGCAGGTCGATCAAATCTTCAATGCCGCGAATGACATCGCCAAGCTTTGTCTCATCGAATTTCAAACGCTTTAAAATGGGTGAGGCAATGCCACTTTGCTCTGCCAAACGAAGATCTTTTTCGTTTGCAGCGATGATGCCGTCCTTGTGTTCTGCAAGGGCGTTTGCAATGGCTTTAAGGGCGACGTTTCGAATCGATTCCGTCGCTGCTGCCAAAGCAAAACTGTCAAGCTTTACGGCTTCTGCAATCCTCTTAACGCTTTGATTTTCCATGCCGATCTCCTCTATCCTGATGGATGTTTTCTTCGGTTTCCACCTCGACCATATGTTTACACAATTTATTATAACTGATATACTTAGTCTCATGTAATAAAGTAATAAAATTGTATCACTTGAAACGAATGAACCGCAATGGAACAAATTTTGTTATCGGCGAGCCACGATTAAAGGGGTGCGAAGACAAATATGACCCAGTATAATTCTCAACAAAACAGTTATTCCAACCCGCTTACAACCCGCTATACGAGTGCGGAAATGTCGCATCTTTTTTCTCCGCATGTAAAGTTTTCTACTTGGCGGAGGCTATGGATCGCGCTTGCAGAGGCAGAAATGGAGCTTGGTCTTCCCATTACGGAAGCGCAAATCGTAGAAATGCGAACCTTTTGTGAAGACATCAATTATCGTGTCGCGGAAGCTCGCGAAAAAAAGGTGCGTCATGATGTCATGGCGCATGTCTATGCCTACGGTTTACAGGCGAAATCTGCGGCACCGATCATTCATCTCGGGGCGACCAGCGCCTATGTCGGAGACAATACGGACATCATTGTTATGCGGGATGCGCTGTATCTGATTCGGGATAAGCTTGTACGACTCATGGGTCTTCTTGCAAAATTCGCTTTGAGGTACAAGGATCTTCCGACGCTCGGATTTACACATTTTCAGCCCGCGCAGCTTGTGACGGTTGGGAAAAGAGCATCTCTGTGGTTGCAAGATTTCTATTATGATTATTTGGACGTTTCTGCGCTTGTCGAAAGTTTGCCGTTGCTTGGGGTAAAGGGAACCACCGGAACCCAAGCGAGTTTTCTGGAACTTTTCGAAGGCGATGAAAAAAAGGTGAAAAAGCTCGAATCGCTTGTCGTTCGCAAGCTCGGATTCAAAAATGTCGTGGCGGTTTCCGGACAGACCTATACGCGCAAAATCGACAGTAAGGTCTTGGCGGTGCTATCCGGCATCGCCCAAAGTGCAACCAAAATGACCAACGATATGCGAATGCTTCAAAGCATGAAAGAAATCGAAGAACCTTTCGAAAAAGATCAGATTGGTTCCTCCGCGATGGCGTACAAGAGAAATCCGATGCGCAGTGAACGCGTGGCATCGCTGTCAAGGTATATCATTGGCATCGAAAGTGTCCCGGCGATTACAGAAAGCACGCAGTGGTTTGAGCGTACGTTGGACGATTCCGCATGTCGCCGCATTGTCTTGCCGGAAGCGTTTATGGCGGCAGATGCCGTTATCGATATTTTACGCAACATTTGCAGCGGTCTTGTTGTCAACAAAAAGGTGATTCATGCGCATGTAATGGCGGAGCTTCCGTTTATGGCCACGGAAAACATTCTTATGGAGGCGGTGAAGAAGGGTGGCAATCGCCAAGATTTGCACGAACGAATTCGCGTGCATTCGATGGAGGCGGCAAAACAGGTAAAGGAAAAAGGCAAAGAAAACGATTTGTTGAAACGAATTGCGGCAGACCCCGCATTCGGACTTACGGAAAATGACATTGGTGCACTTCTCGACCCCAAACTCTATACCGGGAGGAGTGCAAACCAAACGGAAGAATTCATCGAAACAACCATCTTGCCGATTACACGCAAAAAAGCGCGGGGTTCCGTCGGCATGGCGGAGCTGAAGGTATAAAAGGAAGAAGTGTGGAGAGAAAAATGGGGAAAGCATCAAGTATTCTCAAAGAAAGCCGAAAGATCGTCCTGAAAATCGGAAGCAATGTGCTCACGGGTAGCGACGGGCATCTGGACGGCAACGTCATCGCAAACATCACAGATCAGGTCGTTGCGCTCATGCGAGAGGGCAAGCAAATCATCATCGTATCGTCCGGTGCAGAAATCAGTGGCGTTACGGCACTCGGGCTAAAGAGCAGACATGGTGACATTAATTTCAAACAAGCCCTATGCGCCATCGGTCAGGTGGAACTCATGCTGGCATATAAAAAATATTTCACGGCTGCAGGTTATGTCATTGGGCAACTTCTGCTCACGCGTGAAGATTTTGAAAAACACAATTCATCCATACATATACGCAATACGTTATTCACCCTGCTCGACGAGGGGGTTGTTCCCATCATCAATGAAAACGACAGTGTCAGTGTCGAGGAGTTTGGCTTCGGCGATAACGACGCCCTTGCTGCCTATACCGCCAACCTTTGGAACGCAGACCTGCTCATTCTCATGAGCAACGTCGATGGCGTGTTCGACAAAGATCCCGGCGAAGACAGTTCGGCGAAGCTCATTCGAGAGGTCACGGATATTGACGCGTTGGTATCCAAGGTGGACACGTCGGGAAAGAGCAGTTTTGGGACGGGCGGAATGAACAGCAAAATCGGTGCTGCGCGAAAGGTTGCCGAGTATGGTACGCACATGTTGCTCGTCAACGGAAAACACGACAACGTTTTGCAAACGATTGAAGACGGTGGCGACATCGGTACGATATTCATTGCGCGTTAAAGCGAGAGGAGAAGACAATATGAAGCTTGGGGTCATCGGAAGTGGAAATATGGGGGGCGCGATCATCAAGGGTTACTCCGCCGCACTTTATGCAAAACAATCGGACGGAACCGAATCTGCAAAAAAGTTGGTGGATGCCGAGATCATTGTCTGTGATATGGATTTAGAGAAACTGGAGTTGGTCAAGGATCTTCCGTTTGTTTCGATTGCTGCAAATTTAGATGATGTGGTGAGCCGTTCGGAATATCTTTTGTTGGCTGTCAAGCCCAACGCTTTCGGCGGACTTGTTCCGGAAATTGCGGCATCTGCTGCGCGCGTGGACAATAAGCCGGTTATCATCAGCATTGCTGCGGGCATCAGCATCGGTTGGCTCGAAGGGGTCCTCGGTTCAGACAACAAAGTCGTCCGCGTGATGCCAAACACCCCCGCAATGGTTGGTGTAGGCATGGCGGGGCTCTCTCGAAACCTATCCGTTTCAGACAAGGAGTTCTCCGATGTATTCAGTGTCTTCGAATCGATCGGAAAGGCTGCGGAGGTGCCGGAATCGCTCATGGATACCGTGGTTGGTGTTTCCGGAAGCAGTCCGGCATATGCCTATATGTACATTCAGGCGCTCATCGAATGTGCGGTTTCGCACGGCATCCCGGAAGAAGATGCGCGTATTTTTGCGGCACAGACGACCATGGGCGCCGCGAAGATGGTTTTGGAAAACAGTGAAAGTCCCGAACAGCTGCGCATCAATGTATGCAGCCCCGGAGGCACAACGATTGAAGCAGTAAATGTGCTTCTCGAAAAGAATTTCATGGAAATCGTAAAAGAGGGCATGAATGCCGCGATTGCAAAATCGGAGAAGATGACCCAATGATCATAGAAGAAAAGACACTCGAAAGCGAACGTATTTACGAAGGGAAAATCATCAATCTTCGCAGAGATTTGGTCACAGTCAAAGACGGTGGAACTTCCTATCGTGAGATTGTGGAACATCATGGTGGTGTTGTTATCCTGGCGATCACAGAAGATGGGAAGGTTCCGATGGTGCGCCAGTTCCGTAAATCGGCCGAGAAGGCGGTGTTGGAAGCCCCTGCCGGGAAATTGGAAAAAGGCGAAGATCCGAAGGAGGCTGCCCTGCGCGAATTGAGAGAGGAAACAGGATTTTCCGCGAAGAACATCCGTCACCTCACCTCGGCATACTCGTCCATCGGGTACAGCACAGAAGTGTTGCATCTGTATCTGGCGACTGACCTAACGGCGGGCGAAACGGATTTTGATGACAACGAGGCGATTGACATCGAACTCTATCCGCTCGAAACACTTTACCAATGGGCATTATCCGGAGAGATTCACGATTTAAAGAGTATTTCCGCCATTGTCATGGCATATGAATTGACAAAGAAATAAAGATCACTGAACGGATTCTAAACCTCATAAGGCAAAGGAAAGTAAGTGTACAAGGAAGTGGATTATGGCTTCAATCGGGATTGATCTTGGAACGACCAATAGTTTGATCGCCTATATCACGGAAGATGGACCGAAAATCATCCCCAATTCTTTCGGAGAAAACCTCACGCCTTCGGTTGTCAGCATCGATGAAGAAGGGCAAATTCTTACGGGGAAAATCGCCCAGGAACTGATGGTTACGAATCCACAAAATACCGTTTCCGTCTTCAAGCGCAGCATGGGCACGAAACGGGAGTACCCGCTGGGAGGCAGAAAGTTCCTTCCGGAGGAGTTGTCGGCTTTTATCATCAAAAAACTGAAAGAAGATGCAGAGGTCTATTTGGGCGAACTCGTTGAAGAAGCGGTTATCAGCACGCCTGCCTATTTCAACGATGCACAGCGCCGGGCGACGAAGACAGCAGGGGAGCTTGCCGGGCTTCGTGTCGAACGGATCGTGAGCGAACCGACGTCTGCAGCCATCGCATATGGCTTACATACAAAACCCGAAGCGACCCAGTTTCTCGTTTTCGATTTGGGCGGGGGCACGTTCGACGTTTCCATTTTGGAATTTACCGGAAATATCATGGAGGTGCATGCGGTCGCAGGCGACAATTTCCTCGGTGGCGAAGATTTTACCGAAATCCTAATGCGTCTGTTTCTTGAAAAGCATGGAATTCCTTTTGCCAGTCTTTGTCTGCAAGAGCTTTCCGCATTGCATAAGAGTGCGGAAACAGCGAAACGACAGTTTGCCTCCGAATCCATGGTCACGATGACGTATAAAAGAAACGAAGAGTTGCTCACTTTGGATATCAGCCGAAGCCTTTACGAAGATGCTTGCGCACCACTTTTGGCACGTTTGAAAGCTCCGATTGTTCGTGCGCTCTCCGATGCGTCCATCAAGCAATCCGAAATCGACACTGTGGTTTTGGTCGGTGGCGCCACAAAGCTGCCGATTGTCCGCACGTTCGTCAGTAAGCTCTTCGGTCGTTTTCCCGCGATCGACGTCAATCCGGATGAGGCGGTCGCACTGGGTGCCGCGATTCAAGCAGGCATGAAAGATCGAATGGATGCCATCAAAGAACTCATCCTCACCGATGTTTGCCCCTACACGTTGGGAATAGAAACCGTGATTGAAATGCCGGGTGGCGTGTTTCAAGAGGGGAATTTTACGCCCATCCTTGAACGAAACACCGTAATCCCCGCATCGAGAATCCGACGGTTATATACCGCTTTTGACAATCAATCTGCCATAGAGGTGTGCATTCTTCAAGGGGAAAGCCGAAAAGTAGAAGATAATATTTTTCTGGGAGAACTGATTGTTCCCGTCACCCCTGCGAAAAGCGGGGAAGTGTCCATTGATGTTCGTTATACCTATGATATCAATGGCATTCTGGAAGTAGAGGTAACCGTTGTAAACACCGGAGAAAAACTGCGTACCGTGATCGAGAAAAATCCCGGACTTTTGACTGCGGAAGAGATTCAGGAAAGGCTCGAAGCACTTTCCGAGATTAAAATTCATCCGAGGGAGCAAGACAGAAATAAGTTTCTTCTGGAGAAAGGCGCGCGACTTTACCAGGAATCGCTTGGTCGTGTTCGGGACGAAATCGGAAGGGCGCTCAGTGTTTTTGATGCTGTTTTGGAATATCAGGATCCGGACGAAATCAATCGGATTGCCGCGCAGCTCGAAGAATTCCTGCGTGCCTTTGAGCGCAATCCCTTCGGGTTTGAGGAATAAGGTTTCCGACTAAGCAAAAGGAGATTGCTCGGACACAGTCTGTAGATATGGATTTCCCACAATACTTCAACGAACGTTTGCGCCGTAGAGAAAGATAGATCACCACCTTTACAATGTGCTTTCGTGCGTATATAGTGATATCAAGAAACTAAAGAATTCTTGATATGAGGTGTTGAAATGAATTTAGCAAAAGTGTCTGCGAATGGGCAAATTACCGTCCCTGTGGAAATCCGTCGTTTACTCGGCGTGAAAGAAGGGGATAAAATACTATTTTTTCGAAATGATAAGGGAGAAATCGTTATTGACAATGCTTCCGAATCTGCCATCTTAAACGCACAAAATGCTTTTAGAGGTGTGGCGGAAAACCTTGGGAATCCTTCCGAAGACGAAATTCAGTCTTGGGTCTACGATGTGCGTTACGGGAAAGAAGAGTAGCCTTGAGGATCTTAACAGATACGAACATTCTTATTTCTGCGCTGTTTTATCCTGATTCAAGACCGGCACAGGCATTAATCCATATTGCAAAAAACCATACTCTCGTATTGACTGACTATAATCTCGCCGAATTTCGGCGGATTGCAGAAACGAAATTTCATGCGACATCCCCGGTTATAGAAGTTTTTCTTACCGAACTTGCATACGAATTCATTATTGCTCCGGATTTACCGCAGAGGCTAATTGCTGACGCCAAAGATGCGCCGATACTAAATGCCGCGATAGCTTCCGATGTCGATATAATCATAAGTGGAGATCGGCATTTTTTTGAAATCGATATAGAGCGCCCAAAAGTATTAACAGTTGCTAAATATCTAGAATCATGCGGAGTCGGTCTATAACCAAATACGTCGCAAATAATGTCTAAAATAGATAGATTCGCTGATGATAGAGGTTTGAAGTTTTGAATATCATGTTAAAGATGGAAGAGGATTCCCTCCGTTGCTGTCCAAAGTTCACTTGCGAATAGGATTTTTGTGCTATAATTACCATAATATTCAGAAAGTTAGTCTTTTCTTGGTAAAGGCCAAGACGTGGCACAAAGGTCCATTTGAAGCATGGCAGCACCACACACACCTGAATTCCAATACACAATCGAACCTCCATTACTTGAAGCCCATATATTTTCAAATACAATTGATAACTGGATTGAGTTTGACAGCGAATGTAACAGAGTCATTCAAAAAGGCTACAAAGACGATATGCCCAAATTATATTCGGACTTCATCATTCATTGTAAGATTGATGCAAGAGACGAGTCGGCTGCCTTATCTTTTTCCAATCTCCGATATTTCTTCCCAATCTGGGATCGGTTTTCCCGCTGTTTTCCAAAGGCTTCTGCAAAGTTTTTTATCAATACAGAAA
>JAITTH010000044.1 GCA_031287295.1 Eubacteriales Family XIII. Incertae Sedis bacterium | reverse complement strand
TTGTTGGCGATCTTTTGAACATTTCCATTCAACGCATACGTGGCTCCGTTGAGGAAATTGAAGATGTTTCTTGCCGATTCCCTTTCAATCTTTTCGAGATTGATGATGATGGGTTTGCGCGATTTTAACGCATTCACAAGTTTCGGACAATCGTTGAAACTCTTGGGCTCAATGACCACAATTTTCAATTGCTCTGTGATCTTTCGAATCGTATTCTCTCGCATAGCGATCACTTTTTCGCGATCTCGGGGCGATTCGATTGGACGTGCCTGCTGTTGGGGTTGCGAAACAGGACGCGGGCGCTGCTGACGCGGCGGCTCATAATCATAATACCGACTCGGCTGTGGTGCCGGTCTGCGATCACGTTCTCTTTCTTCTTCCCTGTCGTATCGGTTGCTGCCCCAACGGGGAGCTTGAGGTTCTAAATCCTCTTCCGTGAATTCTTCATCATAATACTCATCTTCAAGCCCGACAAGTGTTTTCAATTTTCCGAAGACTCCAGCCATATCTTACCCTCCGTTTTCTCTGTGATTGCGAATCTCTGTCGCACACTGTAAATTACGATTGAAAAGGTCTATACTCGTGGTCCAAACAGACCCGTACCTACGCGTATCATGTTTGAACCTTCCTCAATTGCCACTTCATAATCGTTTGTCATACCCATCGATAAGATTTGCATATCCAAACGCTCGTGAGAAAAATCACGATTCATACCATCATACATCGAACGCACCATACGGAAAAACTGTCGTGTTTCTTCCGGTTCCTCGGTCAACGGTCCGATTGTCATCAGTCCGCGTATTCGAACATTTTCGAGACCGATGAGAATCTCCTCGACGAGTTTTGGTGTTTCGTCCACGGTAAGACCAAACTTACTGTCTTCTTCTGCGGCATTTACCTGTACAAGAATATCTTGTATCAGACCATTTGCCTTTGCATGCTTGTCAATCTCCGCACATAGACGGAAACTATCCACTGAATGAATAAGATAAACCTTACCAATTAAATATTTTACCTTATTGCGTTGTAAATGTCCAATCATATGCCAGTTTACAAATGTTTTCATTTGTGTTGCAGCGTCGGAAACAACTTCGTACTTATCTTGAATCTCTTGCACTTTATTTTCGCCCAAATCCAAAAGCCCTGCCTTGACCGCTTCCAGGATCGCCTCCGGCGTACGTGTTTTTGTCACAGCAATGATCGTTACATCCTCACCGTTTCGACCGCATCTCGCTGCGGCTTCATCGACTTTTCTGCGTACCTGCATGATGTTTTCTGAAATTGAACGCATTCCCTCTTACCCCTATTGCTTTGGATTTCGAAGCACTTCATCGTAGTAAATAACGGTATCCACCGGATTTCCTTCCGGATCATAATACACGACCGCTTCCACAACGTATTTCCCTTTTGATTTTGTCTTAACCTGAATCGGCGTCCATTCAAAGCTACCGCTGCGTTGTTTTACAAATACGCCCTTTTGCCCGTCACGCTCCGTAACGCACTCTTCATCGACAATGAGCCCTTCGTACTCGCCGAAACGAATCTCAGCTTCTACCTTTCGTACCTTTGGTAAATCCTCATAAAACACATCCGACAGGAGTACGATTTTGTAGTAACCGCTTTCTTTTTCCACAGACTCAATGCTTGCGTTAACGGTGGCTTTTCCTAGGATTACCTGAACAACGTCTCCAACATTATAATCTTCCGCATGGGATTCTTTTTCTTTGATCCAGTAAACCATATGCCATACCGTGTTGTCTGTGATTTTGTAAATCGGTTCACCTTTATAGACATACTCGCGTCTAAGATCCATCGGTTCAAGGAAAACGGCTTCGAGATCTTTACGTTTTAAACTTCCGATCGCAGTTGCGTTGTATTTTTGTTCATATCCGTCTGCGTAGGTTGAAAATACACCCGTAAACTGGGCGAGATTTCCCGGATTCTCTATTGCGGAATCTCCTGCGATGACAGAAATTGCTTGGTATACTGTTTCCTTTGGTTCCTCTGTTTCCTTCCCGTCCTCTTCCGTTTGCGTCTCAGGTGCAGGTGCGGGGTTGATGTTGACCAAGGCGATGCCACTTCGAACTTTAGTTCCTTCCTCTGTCAAGTAATCCACATTACCGGAAACATCTGCCATATAGAGTGATTCCGTGCGAAGAATAAGCACCTCCGCATTATCGCTCACCGGAAGTTCCCCGTATTCAAGTATCTGTGTTTTCTCCATGAGCCCCTGTATTTTAGGCACGCCATAAATAGCGATGTATAAAATCGCTACGACAACAAGGAAGATGATGATGATTCTTTTTGTTTTTATATTCATAGTGCCCCATGTTTTTGAGATTTCAAAAACACCTCACAATATTCATCCAAAATGATTCGTTCTTCTTTTAATAGATTTTCCGGCGGATTTTCCGCAAAGGCGCGAAACAAATCCGGTCGGATATGCATCGTCAAATCCAAACTCTGCCGGAAATTCCACAAGCGTATTTCTTTGTGATTCCCGGAAATGAGCACGCCCGGCACATCCAGCGTAGTCGTGCCAAACGCAAACGACGCAGGTCGCGTATATTGCGGATACTCCAACAATCCCGAGTAGATTGATTCCTCTGCATGCGCCTCTTGGTTTCCTAGAGCCTCCGGCAAAAGCCGTGCGACGGTATCGATCAGAACCATTGCCGGCAACTCTCCACCTGTAAGAATATAGTCTCCGATCGATACTTCCTCAAAATGAAAGTGGTAGAGCACGCGCTGGTCCATGCCCTCATAATGTCCGCACAAAATAACAATTTCCTTTTCTGCGGCAAGCTCTGTAGCGAGCTTCCCATCCAACAATCTCCCGCGCGGAGACATGTAGATCATTCGTCGCCTATCGTGAGGACCCGATTCGTCACCGGAATACGACTGCCCATGGACCCCCATTGCAGAAAGTGCGTCAAATACAGGTTGTGCCATCATGACCATGCCGGCACCCCCACCAAACGGATAATCATCCGTCTTGAGGTGTTTGTTTGTACTGTAGTCCCGAATGTTCACAACACGAACATCCAGAATTCCGCGTTGACCCGCACGCCCAAGAATGCTGCTTTCGATCACCTCGCCGAACATCTCCGGAAACAGGGTGAGAACATTCACTGTCAAGTTCATTCCTTACAACTCCAATAGACCGTTTGGGGGATCAATGACTACCGTTCTCTCATCTGTTTGAATCTTTACAATAAATACGTCAACAAACGGCAATAAGACAGCGTCTTCTTTGTCCCCGGTATTGCGAGCAATTTTCAAAATATCGTGTGCGGGATTGTCGATCACTTCCACAATCTCTCCGATGGGCTGCCCTGTTGCATCGACCACGACAAACCCGAGGAGATCCGACACATAATAACTTTCTTCATCGAGCGGTGTAAGCGCGCTCTTCTCCACCGAAACAAGCGTCCCGACAAGTGCTTCCGCAGCATTGCGGTCACGCACCCCGTCCATTAAAATCACAGGCGTCTTGCCCCGATATCGCATCGTCTGAATCTCGTGTTTTGTAAATCCGTTTTCTGTATGCAAATAAAGCTCTCGAATATCCTTTATGCGTTCCCGCTCGCTGGAATAATGATAGAGCTTTATTTCACCTTTTATGCCGACGGTGCCGACAATTTTTCCAATTTCGATTAATTCTGTATCGCGCAAGGTTTTTACTGGATAATTTCAATGGAAACGACTTTGTTTTCCCGTGTTGCCACTGCGGTTACAACCGTCCGAATCGCTTTCGCAATGCGTCCTTGTTTTCCGATGACCTTTCCCATGTCGCCCTCTGCGACGCGAAGCTCAATCCTTACTTCATTCTCGCGTTCTTCGGAACTCACTTGCACTTGATCAGGACTATCGACCAACGATGTTGCTATGAGTCTCACCAACTCTTCCATAAGCGCCTCCTATTTTATTCAAACACTCCGGACTTCTTCAGAAGGGCCTTTGCGGTCTCGGTCGGTTGCGCGCCATTCGAAATCCATTTTTTGGCTTTTTCGGCATCGACTTTGATTTCCGAAGGATCTTTCAAAGGATCATAATATCCAAGCTCTTCAATGAACTTTCCATCACGGGGACTTCTGCTGTCCGCCACAACGATGCGATAGAAGGGCTTTTTCTTTGCTCCCATTCTCTTCAGTCTGATTTTTACGGCCATAATTCTCTCCTCCTCATTAAACCTTTACCTATTAAAAAGATTCTGTACTGCTTTTCCACGCTTTCCCGGTCTCATGAATTGTTTCACCATCTTCCGAGCCTCTTCATAGCGTTTTACCATACTGTTTATCATAGAAATCGGTTGTCCCGAACCTGCAGAGATTCGTTTTCGTCTGCTTGCGTTCAGAACCGAAGGGTCACGTCGCTCATCCTTCGTCATCGACTGTATGATCGCTTCCATTTTCGCAAATTCTTTTTCGCCCTGGTCCATTTCGTTGCTGCCTACTTTTGGTCTTCCCATGCCGGGAAGCATATCCATCACTTTGGCGATGCCCCCCATTTTGCGAATTTGCCCCATCTGCTCCAGAAAATCGTCCAGCGTAAATTCATTCTTGCGCATTTTGCGCTCGAGTTCTTCCGCTTTCGCATCGTCAAAATCTTCCTGCGCTTTCTCGATAAGGCTAAGCACATCGCCCATACCAAGAATCCGAGAGGCCATTCTGTCCGGATGGAAGGGTTCTAAGGCATCGAGCTTTTCTCCAACACCGATGAACTTAATCGGCTTCCCTGTAACGGATTTCGTAGACAACGCCGCACCACCACGACTGTCGCCATCTAACTTTGTCATGACAATTCCGTCTACGCCAAGCGCCTCGTTGAATCCTTTTGCGGCATTGACCGCATCTTGACCGGTGAGCGCATCGACGACCAACAGAATTTCGTGTGGACGAATGGATTTTTTCAGATCTCTGAGCTCATCCATCAGCTCTTCGTCAATCTGCAGACGCCCTGCTGTATCGACGATGAGAATATTAAAGCCCTTAATCTGTGCTTCCTTTATCGCAGCAGTCGCAATTTCAACAGGGTCTTTGCTTGTGCGATCGGTGTAAACAGGTGCGCCGACCTGCGTTCCGACAATCTCGAGCTGATCGATTGCCGCCGGTCTGTAGATGTCGCATGCTGCCAACATCGGTTGCTTGCCGTCCTTGCGCAAATAGTTGACAAGTTTCCCGCAGGTGGTTGTTTTACCGGTACCCTGCAATCCGACAAGCATGTATACTGTAAACCCGCTCGGCGAATAGGTGAGCTTGCTGTTCGTATTGCCCATGAGACCAACCAGCTCATCTTGCACGATCTTGATGACCTGTTGCCCGGGATTGAGGCTCGCATGAATTTCGGAACCGGTTGCCTTCTCCTTGACTGTTGCGACAAAGTCCTTAACGACTTTGAAATTTACATCAGCCTCAAGCAAAGCAAGTTTTACTTCCCGCATTGCTTCGTCAATATCCGCTTCCGAAAGTAAACCTTTGCCTCTTAATTTTTTAAATGTCGCCTGTAATTTTTCCGAGAGTCCCTCGAAAGCCATTTAAATCTCCTTCAGCAATATAAATGATGATCAGATATCCAAGTCGCCGATGAGTTTTCGGATTTTCTTTGCCTTTGCGGTCTTTTCGTCGCCGAGCACGATGGACACTGCCGCGAGAACTTCGCGATACTCACCATGCTTTGCAAGAAGACCAAGCCTGTCTTCGTAACCGAAAAGGGATGTTTTCGCCTTTTTCAGGGATTCATGGACACCCTGTCTTGAAATCCCAAGGATTTTCGCGATTTCACTGAGGGAAAGATCTTCCTCGTGATACAGGCGCACGACCTCCCGTTGCTTTTCTGTAAGTAGCTGCCCATAATAATCGAAGAGCATGCTCAGACGCGCCGAATCGTTCATCTGCACCGCCGATTTCGCCGGTGCCTTCGCTGTCACCTTCTTCGCTACTTTTGTTTTGGCATTTGGTGCTGCGTTTTTCGCAATCGCAGCTGTTTTCACGTTCGCACCGGTTGTTGTCTTTTTTGTTGCCACCTTTGCGTCGGGCTTCTTTGCCGGAGCCTTCACCTCAGTTTTTTTTGCGGTGCTCGGCGCTGCCTTTGTCGAGACTTTTCCTTTTGCCTTTGGAACAACCTTTTCTACCGTTGCTTTTGCGGGCTTTTTCGCCACGGTTTTCGCGGCGTTCTTTGCTGTTGTAA
>JAITTH010000167.1 GCA_031287295.1 Eubacteriales Family XIII. Incertae Sedis bacterium | reverse complement strand
CTTTTACTGAGTTGTGCCCAATCTACATTTTCGGCAAGAATCGGCACATAGCTTCGGACTTCTGCCCCTGCGGTCGATGTACGTGACACATCAAAAGTTTCAATGTATTTCTTGTATTTGACGCCACCAATACCAAACCCAAAAACTGCAACTAAAATCATCGGAACAATAATAACTGCAGCAAGTAAAACCCTAAAAGTTGTTTTTGCGTTTCCCATTTTTATGCTCTGCTCCCGCTCCTTTCCCTTTGAAAAGAATCATATCTTCCAATTATGTATGATATCGTCTTGGACGCAGGTTTGCAAGCAAAAGACGGAAAATGATAGAAGGTCACTGCTGATATGTGGCAAGAAATTGTTTTAATTTTTCACCCATAACTTCGAGTTCGGTCACCTTTGGAAGGTAAACAATACGAAAGTGATTTGGTTCCGGCCAATTGAAGCCTTTCCCCTGCGTCATTAAGATATGATGCTCATTCAAAAAATCCAATATGAATTGTACATCACTGGTAATCTTGTATTTACGTGTATCCAGCTTCGGAAACATGTAGAATGCTGCCTTGGGACGAACCACGGACAGACCGGGTATCGCCTGGATGGCATTGCAGATACATTCGCGTTGCTCGTAAATTCTGCCTCCCGGAACAAGGTACTGTTTGCAATTATAGGGGTCGGCCAATCCCGCTTTGATCACCGACTGCGCAAGGACATTCGCGCAAAGTCGCATGGACGCAAGCATGTGCACCCCTTCCATATAATTTCGTGCACGCATTTTGTCGCCGGACATACACATCCAACCACAACGAAATCCCGGAATCATGTGCGATTTGGACAATCCGTTAAAAGTGACCATCGGAATATCCGGGGCAAGCGACGCAGCGGAATAATGCACTTCGTCGTCCATGAGAAGCCTATCGTAAATCTCATCCGAAAAGACGAGCAATCCATTTCGCCGCGCAACTTCAAGAACATCCAAGAGAATTTCTTTGGCGTAATTTGCACCGGTCGGGTTGTTGGGATTGATGAGAACAATTGCCTTCGTACGTGGCGAGATCTTCCGTTTGATGTCTTCTATATCCGGCGACCACGCTGCCTGCTCATCGCACACATAGTGAACAACCTTTGCACCGGAAAGTATCGCGACAGACGTCCAAAGCGGGTAATCCGGCATTGGAATGAGAATCTCGTCCCCATCTTCTATCAGTGCCTGCACGGCAACACTAATCATTTCGCTCACACCGTTTCCGGTATAGATGTCTTCGTATTGCAGTCCTTGTATTCCTTTTGATTCCTCATACTTCCGAATGGCCTCAATGGCATCCGGAATGCCTCGAGAGTCTGAGTATCCTTCGGCGGTGATTGTACCGGATTGAATGGCATCGACAACAGCCTGCGGCGCACGAAAACCAAAGGCCGGCGGATTTCCGGTATTCAACGCAAGGATATCGATGCCTTCGCGCATCATCTTTGCGGCTTTGTCTGCAATCGGTCCGCGCAACTCATAACTAATTCGATCTAACTTGTTGGATTTTAATATTTCACTATGAACACCTGTCATGCTGTTTCCTTCACAAACCTATATTCTATATTTATATAACGATTACAACATTTACAACATTGATAACTATATATCACACTTACTCCTCTTTTATTCTAATAAATTTTCGGAAAATTGCAACAGTTTGTCCGTGATTGTCCGAACAGGCGTAGGGCGCTCAAGGACGCGAACGCCGTATGGGCTGCTATAGAGCCGTTTTAGATGGGCTCGAGCAACCCCCTTTTGCTTATGATATAATGGTTTCATATTTTTTCATCATGTAAGTAGCCTCATTGTATAAAAAACGAAAGCAGAAGGAAATTTTATGTCCGACAGAACGCTAAACAACTTCAAAGTGGCAAAAGACAGAACGGATATCGAATGAAACAACGGCTTTCCCTCTTCTTCATCCTCGTCTGTCTGATTTCACTCACGGCATTTTCCGGATGCGGTGCGATTCAAAAGATTTCGGATCGTTTGTTGCACGAAGCGCCCACGGAAAAAGACACGATAACCACGGAAAAATTGCTTGCAGACGCTGTCGTGGCCGCCCTTCAAGATGGGGAAGAAGAAGTGACGCTCAACATCGCGATGGAAGAAGAAGAAATTGCCAAGATTTCTTCCTATATGACTCCGTTTTGGGGGCGGGCATCAAAATACACCATTTTATCTGAGTATAAAGACCTGGATTTGGGCAGTACGACGGAGCCCATCGTATACAAGGTACATTTCACGCTTGAGCACTCCATCAATTATTATGTTTACAATGCCTACAAGGACCCCAATTTTGAGATTCCGGAAAATCAACCGGATACACAAGCCGTTCTGGCAGCGTTAAAAAACGTAATTGGCGAGATTTATCGGAATCGACCCGCAGATGTCGTGCCGACGGATTACGAGGAAACCCTCGCCGCACACGATTGGCTCGTACGCAACCTCACCTATGACGAATCCCTCTCCGAAGGCTCCAAAGAAAACGGCGTTGTTGGTGCTTTTCTAAATCGAAAAACCATGTGTCAAGGTTATTCGGAAGCGCTTCAACTGATTTTGCTTTGCGCAACCAATGTTAAGTCCGATATTATCGTCGGAAATGCACTGAACAGTCACGGCGAATCTATCGGACACGCGTGGAACATCGTTTTAATCAATGGGAATTGGTATCATGTTGACGCAACGTTTGACGATCCGGTGGGCAACCCGGAAGACTCCGTGAACCATTACTATTTTGGGCAGACGGATGAGGTCATGATTACAAACCACGAATGGAACACGGAAATCTGGCCGCAGGCAAACGCGGAAGATTTTCTTTTTTTTCGGGCATCGGGTCTCTATGCGGATGGGCAAGATGCCTTTGTATCGATTGTAAGGGATTTGATCCTCTCAGACCCTTCCCATATTGCAATTGCTGTTACCGGTCCGCCGTTTTTCGATGATCAGTTTCAATTCATTTACCGTGAAAACCCGGACGTGACGAATCTCTATCGCGGTCTCACGACCGTCGGTCCCGCAACTATTGTTACGTTGAACCTCACCTACCGGTCGTGATGATCTCTCGGAAGAGAGACTGCGTCAGTTTGCACGTAAACCTTCTTCAAACGCCTGAATGTTCACCTCGGTAAAGGCGGCCTTTACGTTGCGCGTTATGATTTCTTTCCATGCGATTGCGTTCAATGCCGTATCTCCCGAATCGGAGAGTGCGCGTATGGCAGCACCGAGAAGAACGATGTTTTGCGTCTGTTTGTTTCCGAGTTTCTCCGCAATGGCATTCGCATTCAGGATGCGCGTTTTCGCCTTGGATGACAGCTCATCCAAAATTCCCTGCGGATATTTTGCCGCACCCATAAGAATCGGCACGGAAGGAATTTCATAATTGTTGATGATGAAATTACCTCCTTCTGTAAGATATTCAATCCAGCGTAGTGCTTCCATCACCTCAAAGGCAACGATAACATCCGCTTCTCCTTTTCCGATGATTGGAGAGTAGACTTTTTCGCCATAACGAATTTGCGTGCTTACATTCCCGCCACGTTGTGACATTCCGTGAATTTCCGACATCTTCACATCGAAACCTGCGGACACCAACCCTTCAGAGAGAATCTTGCTTGCCAAAATCGTTCCCTGACCGCCAACGCCAACCAGCAAAATTGCCTTTGTATTGCTCATTTCTCCTCCTGGCCTCATGAGGCTCATTATCTTTCTATGATTGCATCGAATGGACAAGTTTGAATGCACAACGTACAACCGACACACATGGCTTCGTTAATTTCTACGCGATCTCCATTGTAAATTGCAACACAGCCTGTCTTCGTACAGATTTTGCAGTTCTTACATTTTTCTTGATCGATATAACATACATTTCCCAGACTCTCATAGAGGCTCGTCTCTTCGCCCTGAAGTTTTTTGAGGATGCACGGCCACTTCGTGATGATTACGGAAGCGTTGTCGCTTGCAAACGCCTTGTCAAGTGCTGCGTTTGTCTCATCCAATCGTAGCGGATTGACAACGAAGATGTTTTCTTCTTTGATTCCGATTGCTGCACACAGCTTGGGAATATCGGCCTCTGGCGCAATTTCTCCCTGCAACGTGTACCCGGTTCCGGGATTTTGCTGTTGACCTGTCATTGCCGTAATACGATTGTCGAGAATGATTGTAATGATGTTGCTTCCATTGTAGGTGACATTCATCAAGCTGTTGACCCCGGTATGGAAGAAGGTCGAATCGCCGATTACTGCAACAATTTTCAGGTTAGAACCCGCCTTTTCCAAGGCTTTTGCCGCGCCATGCCCCGTGCTGATGCTGCCACCCATACAGAAGGTGGAGTGCATCGCAGAAAGCGGCGGTGCCGACCCGAGCGTATAGCACCCGATGTCGCCTGTGATGATAATGTCCTTGCGTTTGGTCAAAGCATAAAACAGGCCACGATGAGGACATCCTGCGCAAAGTGCGGGTGGACGCGCAACCGTTTCGAGTTCCGTTGTGAGCGTGGGAGACGATTGTCCGAAAACCGC
Organism: Eubacteriales Family XIII. Incertae Sedis bacterium; assembly: GCA_031287295.1. Classification (GTDB taxonomy): domain Bacteria; phylum Bacillota; class Clostridia; order Peptostreptococcales; family Anaerovoracaceae; genus JAISTV01. The sequence continues at coordinate 3,786 of JAITTH010000167.1, read as the reverse complement.
TTTGCGAACGATGTCCGTATTGAGCTCATCCCATTCGGGAATGACTTCTTTCCCGATGCAATCGATGCCGGCAGCGCGAATCTGATTCTCCATATACGGATCTACTTCTTCCACAATGTAAAGCTTATCGACTTTACTGCGAAATTCACGCACGAGATTTACAGGCATCGGCCATGTTACGCCGAGTTTTAGATAAGAGGCGTTTTCTCCGAAAACCTCTTTCGCATACTGATAGGCAACTCCGGAACAGACAACGCCGATGTGTTCTCCGGCACTTTCTGTAGCACGTAGCTCCATGCGGTTGAGACCCATTTCCACGGCCTCACCTTCCGAAAAGGCAAGTTCGTATTGAAATCGATCTGAGAGTTTCGCCCGGCGTACGCGTGCATTTGCCGGCGTCATGACATATTTTTGAATGTTCGGTTGGTAGGGAATGATCGGCGCCTCTTGACGCTCGGAGAGTTCTACGAGACTTTTGCTGTGACATACACGCGTCGTCATGCGCAACAATACGGGCGTATCGAAACGCTCGGAGAGTTCGAATCCCAGCTTCGTAAACTTCACGCATTCCGCACTGTCCGAAGGCTCAAGCATCAGCAATTTAGCGGCATTGGCATAGTTCCGATTGTCCTGCTCGTTTTGGGAGCTATGCAATCCCGGATCGTCGGCAGAAACCAAAACCATTCCGCCTGTAACACCCGTATAGGAAAAGGTAAAGAGTGGGTCTGCCGCAACATTCACGCCGACATGCTTCATGGCTGCCAAGGAACGAACACCTGCCATAGAGGCACCGATTGCGGATTCCAACGCAACTTTTTCATTTGGCGCCCACTCGGCGTACACGTCCGGCTTGTATTCCGCAAGGTTCTCTAATATTTCTGTACTCGGCGTTCCCGGATATGCCGATGCGAACAACAAACCCGCTTCCCACGCGCCACGTGCGACCGCCTCATCTCCGGTTAGCAACTTTTTTTCGCCCATCTCTTCTCCTCCTCTTTCATCACACTTTATTCATTTGCGGCATTTTCCGCATTCAAAAGGGTGAGCTTGTCTTCATATTTGCTTGACATCGCCTCGTCGCCTTCTTCCTTGTAGATTTCAATCAACGCTCTTATGGTGTCTCGTTGCGTGCCATTCAGTCGCAACACGCGAATAAAATTCTCTTTTGCTTCCTCTTTGCGTCCATCGCCCAACCGAGCAAGACCGATGTAGTACCAAAGCGGCCACCAATCTTTATAAACGGTCTCCGTAAAGGGCAGAAGCACCGAAAGCCCCTCATACCAACGCTCCGCCAACACTGCATTACAGCCTTTTTCAATCTCAATCGGAACGGTGAGCTGCTCCAAACGTTGCTGAATCTCTTTCTTTTCTTTGACTTTGTTCGACCGAAGTACAAAGCGTGTCCAAGAAAGATTCGCCTTCATATAGAGACCCATGTTCAAGTAGATGTATCCAAGGTAGTACCAACCGTCCGCAAACTGCGGGTACAGCTCTGTAAGAAGTTCGAAATAGGTAAGCGATTCCGCCTTGAATGACCCGACATACTTCTCGTTCGTACTGGTATTGTACATGGCGCGACAAATACGCGCATAGCCAAACATCGCATCTCGATCGTCCGGTTTGATCACGAGCGCGGCACGAAAATGAATGCAAGCACCATCGAGATCTTCGTTGTCGGCCTCAAAACCTCCTGCCTTCACAAACAACTCATGTGCCTTCTTGCCCAGAAAACGTAAAATGAATTCCGTGTATGCCGTTGTATAAGGAAACGTCGGATCGATTCCGATGATTTTCGCCATGTTCTCGCATATGAGTCGAATATCGAGTCCGTCTTTGCTGCCAAATGCCACAATGTCTTCTTTTCTCAGCGGAACGGGAATGTTCGTCATCAGTGTCTCGAGTTTTGCCGATGCAAGATACGCTTCCGAAAATTCATCGAAGATGAAAGGGTCCATCTTGTCGATGAGCCACTCGGAAATGCGATTTGCGCGCTCTGCAAAAACCCACTCCGATCTTGGTCGTTTGCGGGCAATTTCTCGTGTCGCCAAATCACTTTTTAAATAATCGTCCTTTTGATTCGTCATGTTTCTTAGCCTCATGTGACAAAGTAATAAAACGGTTTCAAGTGGTAAATTTCGGGTGTTGCTGTGTTATAACGCTCTAAAGTATTCATTTTTCAACAAATCTCTTCTGCCCTGAACCGCTTTCAACTCTGTGATCATGCGCATTTTGTCCGAAGGCAGCGTGCCTCGCAGAGAAAGATAATTGGAAGCGTGATTGCTGCGAAAGACGCAAGATTTTTCCACATGGATGTTCTCCAAAAGGCATAAAGTTTCATCCACGACGCCAAGCGGTGAAAGCAGCTTAAATCTCCCATCTTGTATTTCCTGGTAGATGGGTGCCATCGGCTCAACCATAAGGGTCAACAGACCTACAAAGGAAGGCGATGCTGCCGTTATGAGTTCGCCTGTTTTGGTGGCATGGTCTTCCCATCCATCCGCACCTGCGAGCCCCGAAATAAAGGTGACGGATGCTGCAATGCCGGCGGATTCGATGATCTGAATCGCTTCCGTGATCTGCGCTGCCGTCGCCCCTTTTTTAATCGCCGTCAAAACCGTATCGCTGCCCGACTCCGCACCGATGTAAACGATGCCCAGCCCCTCATCTTTCAACCGCGCAAGGCTTTCGACACCTTTTCGCAGAACATCCTGGGGTGATCCATAAATACCGACGCGTTCGCATTCCGGAAAAAGTTCGCGGATTTTCACAAGAATCGTGCGCAAATCATCTTCTTTTAATACCAACGCATCGCCGTCTGCAAGAAAGATGCGATCGATACGTTTGTAGGCACGCCGAGCCGTCGCAAGGTCTTCCAAAACTTCCTCCAGCTTGCGAATGCGAAATTTCTTATCTTTAAACATGCTGCAAAACGTGCAGTCATTATGTGCACAGCCAATGGTTGCCTGCACGATCAGGGAATATGCTTCACTTGGTGGTCTGAAAATGTTTCCTTCATATCTCATTTTTCTTTTTATCCTCTTTTTCCCTTATAGGTGGCAAAATAATAAAACGATTTTAAGCAATCCATTTCGGATAGCTTATCCCGAAATTATATCATTTGAAACTCATGAACCGCAATGGAAGACATTTGTGCTTGTTGATGTTTACAATAACAAAACTATTGTAAATGAAGGCTACATTCGATCCGGGGCCTTTACACCGAGAAGCCTTAGCGCCGTTGCGATTGCTTGCTGCGTCGCCGCCACCAAAGCAATTCTTGCATGCCTTACCTTCGGTGCTTCCGTAAGAATCTGTTCATCGTGGTAGAAACGATTGAATGCTTGCGCAATATCAATGGCATGTCTTGCAATCAGCGACGGTTCGTAACGCCGCCCGGCTTCGGCAATAACATCCGGAAGTGTATACAGCAATTTGATGAGCGTGTTTGCACGATCACCGGTTAGCTCAGTCCCATCAATCTGTCCATCGGTCATAATCGTAACGACTTCTGCTCCGGCTTTGCGCAATACGCTCGCCGCACGTGCATGGCTATACTGCACATAGGGACCGGTTTCGCCATCAAAATTCAATACCTTATCCCAACTAAATACATAGTCTTTGATTCGATTGTTTGCGAGTTCGTTAAAGATTACAGCACCGATACCAACCTGTGTTGCCGTCTTATCCAGATCGTCGGTGTTGACATTCTTTTCGACAATGATCTCTTTTGTCTTCTCGATCGCACGATTCAGCACATCCTCTAAGAAAACAACCTTCCCCTTGCGG
>JAITTH010000148.1 GCA_031287295.1 Eubacteriales Family XIII. Incertae Sedis bacterium | reverse complement strand
TCTTCCGGCGTGTCCATATCGAGGATACAGCCTTCGTCATCCGTTTCAATGCGTACGATGGTTTCGGGATTTGCATCACGAATGGCGCGAAGCCCCCCTTCACCCTCAAAGCGCAGAATCGAATCAAATGCGGAAGAAGGGATGAAGAGTGGGTGTCCGTTTCTGCCCTGAAAGCATGGGACGATAAAGCTGTTTCGATGCCCCTCCATTTCCGCTGCCGCAGCAACCGCACGAATGGTTTGGGATGCGACAAGCGGGATATCAACCGGGTGAAGCAAAACGTCATTTCCCCCTTGATGAATGACAAAACGGATGCCTGCCTGCACAGAGGTAATCATCCCTTTCTCATAATCCGGATTATGCGCAATCGAAACAAGTCGCGACTGTGTTTGAACGTAGGTCTTTACAGCTTCCTCCACACGTGAGAATTCATGCCCGGAGACAACGACACACTCTTCAATTCCGGCATTGAAAATACGGTCTAAAACCTGATACAAAGCAGGTTTCCCATGGATGGGAAGAAGCGGTTTCAATGCAGACATTCGGGAGGAAAGCCCTGCAGCCAAAACGATTGCCGTCATTTTCCTGCCATTGTCGCGCATCAAAAACCTCTTGCGCGTTCGAGCTTCTCGTAGACGCTTTCATCGAAGGAAATGGACGAACCGTCTCTCATTTGTCCGATCTGCACATTCGGCTTTACTGCCGGACCGTGAAAATCGGATCCACCCGTAACAATGAGGTCATACCGTTCCGCTATTTTTTTGTATTCTTGAACCAGCTCTTCGGAATAATCCGGATAATAGCATTCCATACCACCCAGACCTAACGTTTTCAAATTGCCGACTGCTTTTTCCAACTCCGCTCCTGTTAAGCGCAAGGAATGTGGATGTGCAAGAACCGCAACCCCACCTGCGTGGCGAATCGTTTCGATGCCCTCTTCCGGCATCGGCTTCGGGCGTTCTATTTTGCGGAATTCCGGGGTTGTGAGATAACGTTCAAAGGCATCTTGCCGACTCTGAACCAGACCTCGCTTCAGCATGGCTTCAGCAATATGGGGTCTTCCGATATAGTCTCCGTACGTGTTTTCACGAATTTCAGATAAGCTGAGGTGAATGCCCTTCTCTTCCAAATAAGATAAGATTCGATTTGCTCGTTCGTGGCGCAAGGCGATAAAATGCGCACACATTTTTTGCAGATGACTGTTCTGCGGGTCAATGAAGTAGCCGAGAATGTGCTGCTCGTGCTCGGACTTCGTGCTGATTTCAATTCCCGCAATAAAACGTATGTTGCACCGTACAGCTTCAGATTCCGCTTCTGCAATCCCGGCAACAGTATCGTGATCGGTTACCGAAATCAGGCTGACGCTCGCTTCCTGCGCAAGGCGAACGACTTCTGCGGGCGGATATTGCCCGTCCGACCGATTCGTATGCAAATGTAAATCTACATGAGAATTCATGGTTTGCCTCTCTACCTTAAACGAAAGCGTTCGGCGAAACATTGTAGGAAATTCATGTCTACAGGTCGTGTTCGAGCTAACCTCTCTAGCTTAATCAAAAGGGGCGCTGATGCGCCCCTTTTGATTAAGCTTCGTATTTCGTATGGTAAGAATTTCGAATTTAGCGCTTGTTCGAATTTCTCCAGATATTTTGTGCCGTCGCCTGCGCAATAAGCTCTTCCTTGAAATCGGGATGTGCGATATTGATGAGTGCTTCTGCGCGTTCCCACGTGCTCTTGCCCTTCAGATCGGCAATGCCGAATTCTGTTACGATCATGTGCGCTGCCATTCTCGGTGTCGTCACGATCGCTCCGGGCGTAAGAATGTTTTTAATGGTTGAAGTCTTCGTACCATCCTTGAGGGCCTTGGTGGATGCCATACAGATGAAGCTCTTGCCGTTCTTGGCCTTAAAGGCACCTTCCACAAAGTCGAGCTGCCCGCCCGTTCCGCTGATGTGGCGTGTTCCGACGGTTTCGGATGCTACCTGTCCGTAGAGATCGACTTCGATACAAGCGTTAATCGAAACCATATTGTCGAACTGCGCAATGATCTTCGGATCGTTTGTATAGTCTACCTGATAGGCAACGACGGAAGGATTGTCATCAATGAAGTCGTAGAGATCCTGCGTACCCATCGCAAATGCAAACACCTGCTTATATTTGTCAAGATTCTTATATTTACCCGTAATCTTCCCGGCCTTAAACATTTCGAGGTATGCATCGACATACATCTCCGTGTGAACGCCAAGATCTTTCAAATCGGAACTCGCAATCGCCGTACCAACAGCGTTCGGAACGCCACCGATACCAAGTTGCAAACAAGCACCGTCTGTTAGAAGTGGTGTGATATAAGAAGCGATTTTGGTCTCGATTTCATTCGGGTTTGCCGGTGGAAGCGTCGGAAGCGGTGTATCTGCTTCAAAAACGTAATCGACCTGCGAAATGTGAATGCACTCCTGCCCGCCGCCAAGGACGCGTGGCATATTTTTATTCACTTCAAGAATGGTAGTCTTTGCCGTCTCGTGCGCCGCCATTGCCGATGCATTTCCGGAACCCCAACTGAAATAGCCATGTTTGTCCATCGGGCTTACCATGGCAACGAATACATCGTCCGGTGCGCAATTGTTGCGTGTCATGGTCGGATTTTCATGGAACTTCATCGGAATATAATAGAGTCCTTTTCCAACCCACGCCTTGTCCGCGCCTGCTACGTGCCAAGAATTCCAAGTAAAGGTCTCAAGGTTGGGATCGCTTTCCAACGTATGATGCTTGTAGGCACCGATGTCGCAGCGAATTTTAACGTCGGAGAGTTCTTTTTGACGCTTCGCCAGTGCCTCGTCAAAAGCATTCGCCGAAGCGATGCCGAAAGAATACTCCACCCAATCTCCGGATTTGACTACTTTTGCCGCATCGTCAGCCGATACCAATTTCTGTTGGTATAATTCGTTCCAGTTAAAGCTCAATTTGTACCTCCTTTTTTCCCCGGTGTCGGTCTCTTATCCGAAGTCACAGGGGGTCTAAACAATTGTTACTACGTTCATTATTTTACACGAAAACTTGCGGTTTCGCATTTATTTTTGCAAAATTCTGTTTTTAATTTTTCGTCGCGGTAAGAATAATGCTCGAACTCGCCTTTGGCTTTACCGAATATCTTCTTTGACCGACTGGGGAGGAGATTCCAAGGAATCCAAGTGACGAAGACCTCTCAGGAAACGGTGCATGGCATGTACATAGGTTGCGCCGTTGCAGCAACGTTCATCGGTCGCGACCTTCATTTGATACTTTCCGCGGTTGTTAATGTCCACACCCAAAGAGATAAACGCACTCGTCGTTCCGAATTCATATAGATGATGGTATATCGGATAGGCACGAATCGACGCCATATTTGTAAAAAAGATGGACGTGTGGAACGGACTGGCTTCGATGACACTCTTCGGCAACATGCCAAGATGATCCAAGAATTTGAAAACACCAATGATGAAGGATGGAATGAGTGGGATGGCAAAAATCGAATTGAGCAACTTGTCCATTGAATTCGATGCTTGCTTTTCTCGATTTTCGGCAATCGCGGTTGTAATGCGTTCGGACACTTCGTCGATCGTCTCATTGCCGGTGAAGCAGAGCTTGACCACGGTTTCCGCTTGTCCGTCGCCTTCGCCCCAACGATCTTTGAGGGTCACAAAGGATGTCCAGATGCCCTTTCTGGCATAAATCTTCTTCGCAATCGAAAAACGGTTGACTGCGGGAACCTGCGCCACGGCTCGTATATACGCGGCAAGAACACATGCCATCACAGGAATGGCAACGCCTTCCTTCTTTCTCTTTACAATGTATTCTGTTACCTTATCGTAGGGGAAATCCACGGTCATCAAATTCGTCGCATCATAGCGCCTATTCATGATATACGGAATCACTTTGTCGAATGGCGGTATGGTCTTTAATCGTCTGCCGTCACTTCTGCCCATTTTGTTACCTCAAATCTTTCCTGTTCCAACCATAAAATCTTTTATCGAATGACTTTGGAAGAGGTCTTGCCATCTGATAAAAACAATTATAAATCCGCAGTACCCTCTTCCGAAATCATAATGAGTAATCTTCCTCTGCGCACAGATATTTCTGCATCTTCATTTTCAAGAAAGGCGTTGCTCACGCCGATCGGATACGACTGGGTAAGCCTCGCGTCTTCCAATGGGTAGCGCGCATGACGAATCGATATGCCGGTACTGACCTCATCATAGGAAAAAACCGAAAAATACGCATCCTTTCGATAAGGAAGCGTCAATTGATTCCAATCGTCTGTGGTTTCCGTGCCCTGCTCCGCCTCATTCATAAATTGATAGAGATTCTTCTTGATGCCGTCGAGCATTCGCGCACGATTCCATCCGTCTACAATTTCTGCCGTACACTGAAGGTCGGTAAGATATGAAAGGGTCTGGATGTTCGCAAAGGTATGGTCGGCCCTGCCTGTAAGCCCACCGATCATGAGGAAGTCTTCATATCCCTTGCTCATTCCAAAGCGCACACACGCCAAGGTATCGGTTTCATTCTTTTCGCGGGGGAGCGCGACGATTTCTGCATCTGTTTCACCCGGGGTGGGCATCTCACAGGAATCGAAATCCCCGACAATGGCATCCGGAACAATGCCTGCTTCACGTGCAAATCGATACCCGCCATCCGCACAAACAATAAAATCTCCGGGGCGAATTTCCCGGAATGATATTTCTCTTCTCGCTTGTTGCGCTGTGATGATAACACAACGTGTTCCGATTCCTGTATTTTTATTCACCCAGAAATTGTATCACTTGAAACTCATAGACCGCAATGGGGCAAATTTTGTTTCACAACTTGACTATATCGCGAAATCCAGCAAAGTGGTATACTAACTTTATATGGCGTATTAGGGAGAGAAAGGATGGGTTCCCAACAGGGATATCAAAATGAAAGCATCTGAAAACGTGCTTGAAGGGAAACAAACACAACAACCATCGAAACGCCGCTGGGGGTATCTTATTGCAGGAACACTTGCCATGTTCATTCTCGGTCTCATCTATGCATGGTCTATTTTTGCGGTTGCGTTGGACCTCGACCGAACCCATTCTTCGATTATTTTCAACACGATGTTCGTGTTTTTCTGTGTTGGGTCCTTTATCGCATCCTATGTTTCAGGAAAGTTCTCCGCACGAGTGACGGCACTGGTCTCCAGTCTTCTGCTGGCGATAGGTTTTCTTGGTATGGCACTTTTTACAGACAAAGGGATCGGCATCTTCATCCTCTTTTACAGCATATGCATCGGCACGAGCTGTGGCTCAGGATATAACGCCATTCTCACAACCGTAAACCTCTGGTTCCCCGAGCGCATCGGATTCAGCTCGGGCATTCAGCTTGTCGGATTCGGACTTTCCGGGCTCATTCTCGGCAATGTAGCACATCAGGTAATCGAACGCATCGGCATTCCCATCACGTTTGTTGGCATTGCCATCTTAGGCTTTCTCATCCTTTGCGGATTTTCGCTCTTTATTCGCATCCCTGTAATCGCGCCTGAAACCGCTCGCGAAAATGCAGAGAAGAATCCGCCCACACCTTACCTCGAAATGCTGAAGCAACCCGACATCATCCTGTTTTACATCTGGCGCACCATCATGCTTGGCGTTTGCATCATCTTGGTCGGAAATACCGCCATCGACGGCGGTGCCCTCGGTCTCTCCGCAGGGGCAGCTGCAATATTGGTGGGCGTCGTTTCTGTCGGCAATACCGTCGGTCGCATGAGTGGAGGTCTGCTCTACGATCGTTTTGGATTTCGATTTTTACTCATCCTCGCAACCATTCTCATTACTGTGAGTATCTTCATCGTCACAGGTGCGTTTCTCGTTCATTCGTGGGTGGTGTTTAGCATTGCCGCAACCATGTTGGGGTTCACGTATGGAACGCTTCCGATCGCAACCGCAACCTTTTCTCGTAACCGTTTCGGTCCGGAGAACTATTCCAGAACCATGGCGGTAACAAATTCTAATGTCGCAATCGGTTCCATGCTCAGTATGGCAATTGTTTATTTGGGTGGCATGCTCGAACACCAGGTATTTTCTGTTGGCGGGAAAACGACCAACCAAATTATGATCTATGTCTTAACTTCTGTCTTTGCGCTGTTTGGGGTAGGCGCAATGGCAGCTTTTTTAAAGAAAACAAAGTTAATGGTATTCAAACAGTAGGAGGTATCGCATGGGATTGATGAACGGAAGTGAGTATATTGGTAGCCTGCATGAGTTGCATCCGCAGGTATTCATGTTTGGGATGAAAGTGGATAATTGGTGGGAGCACCCTATTTTGCGCCCCTCGATAAACAATACCGCACTCACCTACAATTTGGCGTTTACTCCGGAAATGCAAGACAGCATGACCGCGATTTCTACAGGAACGGGTAACCGGATTCATCGATTTAACCAACTGTATATGAGTCAGGAAAACCTCATGGTTAAATCCAAATTGTTGCGCCTGCTTGGATGCAGAACGGCCGCGTCCTCTTCTCGCAGCAGCGGGATGGATGCGTTGAACGCTGTTTTCTCTTCCACCTATGCTTGCGACAAAGCGAACGGTGGGAATTATTACGCGAATTTTCTCAAATATCTCACCTATGTACAAGAGCGTGATCTTGCCGTCTGTGGTGCATCGGAAGACCCGGCAGGTCTCTACACCACATCGGGAATCGAAACAGGCTCTTTGGGTGAAAGACTTCGCGTTGTCGAGACACGACCGGACGGAATCGTCGTTCAGGGCGTAAAACTCTGCCCGAACGGTGCCTTGGGAAGTCATGAGTATTTGGTTCTTCCCGCAGTCAGGAGTTCTTCCGATGTGACAGAGGCAGTCTGCTTTTCGTGCCCGTCAGACGTTCCGGGACTCATTCTCGTTTACGGACGGAGACCGAACGATACGCGGAACCTCGAGCAAAACGCCGACGTCGATCTTGGCAATCGTGCCTTTGGAGAACAGCAAGCCATGCTGATTTTCGACCGTGTCTTCATTCCGTTCGAACGCATTTTCCTGAATGGAGAAACGGGATTTGCCAATGAATATGCACGGAGATACGCAGAATATCGCGCACATTCCTATGCTTTGGAAAAGGCAGGCATCGGTGATGCCCTGATCGGCGCGGTTTCAATTGCTGCTGAATACAGCGGGGAAAGCAATTCTCCCTCCTTCCAAAATGGACTCGCCAAAATGATCGAAAAAAATGAAACTCTTTACAATATGGGACTTGCATGCATAAGCAGTGCCGAAGCAGATCTGTGTGGGAATCCTCGTATCCAGCCGACACAGGCCGCTCTCTGTAATGCGTATGCGTTGCGCATTCCGCACAAACTTGCACACTTGGCTCTCTCCTTTTTTGGAAAAAGCCTGCTCTACATCCCTTCGAAAACCGACGTTCTGTCTGAGACGAAGGTGCCTACACCTTCGGAGAAGACCTTACACGAGTGGATGGAGACGCTGGTTCCAAGTACAGGTTCCCCTGCACAAAACAGGATTCGCATCCTACGGTTTATCGAGAATATCTGTCTTGGCTCTGTCTCGGTAGGGTTCCTCACGGATTCCGCACAGGAAGGAGATTCCCTACGCACAATCTATGAAAAACTCCATCAAGAAGTCAACCAGACGATTGTGAAGACACTGGCAGGGGTCGAATAGCCTTTGCCTTCACCCTACACAGGACAAAAGAGGCTGTCTCAAAATGAGGCAGCCTCTTTTCATACAAGCATGAACCGGACACTGGGAATTTCAGATTGTGGCTCGGATGTAGTCGCCGAGCAGATAGAGCGAGCCTGCCACAATGAGACAGTCGTAATCGGCAAGTTGTTGTTTGGCGGTGACATACGCTACTTCACGATTGCCAATCATCTCGACAGGTCTTTGCTTTCCTGAATCGTGCATGACCTGCGCTGCCTTCTCCAAGAACTGCGCGGCGGGAAGCGCATAGGGATTGCTGCTCTCGGTTAAGATGAGTCCATCTGCAAAACGCAGAAATTCTTGTAGCATTGCCACGGAATCTTTATCTGCCTGAATTCCTGTAAGTAGCAGAATGCGTTTGCCGGAGAGCAGTTCTTCTGCCGCGTCCGCGAGCGCCGCGGCGCCCGCGGCGTTGTGCGCGCCATCAAAAATCACGAGAGGCGACTTCGACACAATTTCAAAGCGCCCTTCCACCCGGGCCTGCGCCATACCGTGGCGCACCTCGTCCATCGAAAACGACACCTTATAGGTTTTCCGCAACACCTCGATGGTCGCAAGCGCGCACAACGCGTTCGCGATTTGATGCCCGCCCCCCATGGAGAGGTAAATATCTTCGTAACGCACACCACGAATCACAGCCGAAAATCGCGAACCGGACGCGGCCTTTTCATGAACGCGCTTATAGATTCGATCGACATCGAGCAGCGGGGCAGAACAGGCATAGGCGCGTTTTGCAATACCCCGTTTGCCCTCCGCTCCTGCCCCACAAACTACAGGACAACCTTCCTTGATGATTCCGGCTTTCTCGGCGGCAATCTCATCGATCGAATCGCCGAGCTGCGCGGTATGGTCCTTCGAAATAGACGTAATGACGCTTACAAGCGGATGATCGATTACGTTTGTCGAATCCTCTCGTCCACCCAAACCAACCTCCAGCACAACAAAGTCCGGCTTCTTCTCCGCAAACCACAGAAACGCAATCGCTGTAAGTGCTTCAAACTTTGTCGGCAAATCGAATCCATCCGCCTCCATCGCCTTCGCAACCGTCATCACGCGTTTCGTGTAAGCATCTATCTCTGCCTCCGAAATAGGCAGGCTGCAAGTTCGCCGAAAAGCACCAGCCTCTGCATCTTCAAAATCTTCATCGTCATCTGTGTCAACCAAATCAAGGACAAAAGGGGACGGTTCATGCGTCTTCGCCGCGAAGACGCATGAACCGTCCCCTTTTGTCGTCTCTCCCGCCGAATCTGCATCTTCTCCCGCCTCTTATCCATACACCAAATGATCCTGGAAATTTCGCAAAAACGGCGAGGTAAACAACCCGGCAGAATGCCCGTTTGCAATCAACACTTCATAAATATACCGGCACACCGAACCTTTTCCGTTTGTTCCCGCAACATGAATCACCCGCAGAGAAGCCTGCGGATTTCCAAGTCTCTTGAGCAGTTCCCGCTCTCTGTCAAGTCCGAGAATGCTCCCAAATCGGTCCAACTCTGATA
>JAITTH010000136.1 GCA_031287295.1 Eubacteriales Family XIII. Incertae Sedis bacterium | reverse complement strand
TATCACATTTCTCGAAGGATAAATGGATGTTCCATACACATTTTTTAAAGGACTTTAGAGGTTTGAAGACACATTTTTTGAATGATTAGAGATCAAGGTTCTACGACTATATCGAATTTCCTCCAAAAACTTTGGATTTCAAAATAACATCAAATCCGTTCCGCTGTACGCTGTGTTCTGTATCTAAAGATGCTTTCACGTTCTACAATAATTGCACCGATAGTGAAATCTTGCTGTGTTTTGCCATCGGTGCAACGAAACAAATGTTTACATTTTGTTCGCCGTATGGTAGACTCTATACTAGATTTCGTTGTTGGAGCAATCAGCACAAAAATGTGCAGGAGGAAACGATGGAAGCATTGAAACCAAGAGAACGAAAAATATTGGACTTGATCAAAAAAAAGACCAAAAAACAAGGATATCCTCCCACAGTGCGGGAAATATGCGCAGCGTTAGACATTAAGTCAACTTCAACCGTCCACAAAGACATTGAACGTCTGCACCAGAAAAACTATTTAAAGAAAGATCCTTCAAAACCGCGTGCGCTCATGATTACAGACAAAAGCGCACCATCGAAAGAAAGCGGTGGCATAGAGCGTTTGGATGTTGTGGATATTCCGGTCGTGGGACGCGTTGCGGCGGGTACGCCTATTCTTGCGGTAACGAATGTCGAAGAGACCATTCCGATTCCTGAGCGATATGTGAAGGGCACCAATTTTATGCTTAAAATTCACGGAGACAGCATGATCGAAGTCGGGATTTTCGACGGAGATCTCGTCCTTGTTCGCAAGCAGAACACTGCAAATAACGGGGATATCGTCGTTGCCATGGTGGATGGATTCGAAAGCGAAGCGACGGTAAAGACCTTCTTCAAAGAAGATGGACATATTCGTCTACAACCGGAAAACAGTGGCATGAGTCCCATTATCGTCAATGATGTAACCATTCTCGGGCTTGTAAAAGGCGTATTCCGCTATTACAACTAAGGATCAGTTCACCTATCTCGAGACCAGCAAATACTTGATGGCGGCTTCAAGACCATCAAGGGTGAGTTCATACATTGGGAAAATATCTCCGACCATGCCGATGGTTCGGAAATGATAGAGTCCGTCCCAGGAATTTGCATGTACAGGGTTGAGCCAAACGCATTTGGGATAATGCCGTTTGAAGCGCTTTAACCACTCAATTCCCGGTATCTCATTATATAGATGATATTGATTGCTGCCTCCGACATGAATGAGTTCGGAAGGCGACATCATGGCGTCACCGACAAAGATGACCTTATACGAACTGTCAAGATTGTTCAGCACCCATTCCGTACTTACCCAACGATCATAATGGACGTGCGGGTCGGTGTAAAGATTGTCGTAGATGCAGTTATGGAAATAATAACATTTCAAATCGCGGAAATGATTGGACGTACTTACCGCCTGGAATAGACGACTTGTTAACATCGCATAGGGAATCATGGAACCACCGGAATCGAAGAGCACCAACAACTTCACCGTGTTTTTTCGAGGTTTTGTAAAAACAAGATCCAAAAGCCCTGCATTGTCGGAAGTCTTTTGGATTGTTTCATCTATATCCAACTCGGTTTTCTCGACATCGACACGTGCCGAAAACTGACGTAACTTACGAAAAGCCATCTGAAACTGACGAATATCCAGAATGTTATCCTGCCGGAAGTCTCTGAAATTGCGTTCCCCGGCAACTTTCAACGCCGTCCTGTGGCGACCCTGTCCGCCCGCGCGGATGCCACCCTGTTCATTAGCCCCGCTGTTTCCGAACATCGAACGTCCACCGGTTCCGATCCAGTAGCTACCACCGTCGTGACGTTCCTTCTGTTCTTCTCTGCGTTCGGCAAATTTACGCATCAATTCATCGAGAGCGACCTGATCCCCTGCAAGCCTTTGCAGCTCACTCAACTCTGCGCTAAAATGTTCATCATCTTCGTTGAGCCAATCCCAAAATTCTTCGGGAAGATCTTCCGGCGCCTCTATACCCTTAAAATACTCAAGGAAAACCAGATCAAATTTATCGAAATCTGCCTCGCTTGTCAGCAGAATACTGCGACACAGATAATAGAAACTCGTGAGTCCGGATCCTGCGAGCCCTGCGTCAAGCGCGGAAATCAGGAGCATCCACTCCCCCATCGATACTTTAAGCCCCTTGGCTCTCAATAGATAAAAAAACGACAAAAACATGGCGTTTCCTCACCAACCGCGTTTTGAGAAACCGCGTTCTTTGATGCCGTCAAAGCTGTCTATATCTTGGTTTTTCTTTAACAATACCCCGAGGAAAGGAAATTCCTCGCCGATACGATCGATCTTCACCCCGGCAAGTTGGAGTGCCAAAAGCCAATCGAGGAGTTCCGATGTGCTCGGTTTTTTTTGTAGATCGCTGAGTCTGCGAATCTTATAAAAACTCTCAATTGCTTGATCGACTAACTTTTCATTGATGTCGGAGTAATGGACGGCAACGATTTCTGCCATCTTTTGCTCATCCGGAAATTCGATGTAGTGGAAGATGCAGCGCCTGAGAAATGCATCGGGCAATTCTTTTTCTGCGTTGGAGGTGATGATAACAACCGGGCGTTTTTTGGCGCGAATGGTTTCTTTGGTCTCCGGAATATAAAATTCCATCTGGTCGAGTTCCCAGAGCAAATCATTTGGAAATTCGAGATCGGCTTTATCGATTTCGTCGATGAGCAACACGGTTTGTTCCTCGGACATAAACGCTTCGCCAAGCTTTCCGAGCTTGATATACTGTCCGATGTCCGAAACGTTTCCTTCTCCGAATTGAGAATCGTAAAGTCGCTGAACCGTATC
>JAITTH010000068.1 GCA_031287295.1 Eubacteriales Family XIII. Incertae Sedis bacterium | reverse complement strand
CCACGCGTTTTCCGCAAGCCATTGCGCCTTCCACGAGTCGTCCATGAGACCACCCGCCCATACATCATTGAATGCAATATCCACCGCAAGTCCTGTCTGGTGTTCGCTATAGCCGGGCTTCTGTACATATGATTTATCTATGGCTTCTGCATACAGCTGTTGTTGCAACCTCTCGTTTCGATATCCGGATGAAACAATCAGGTCATCAATTCCTTCTTCTTCCGCTGCCTGAAACATCAAGACAAGTGCATCCAACGTATTCTTTTCGAGCATGATATCGCTCTCTGCCAGTGGCAGCACCCCATATGCAGACACGATATCGAATTTTTCATCCACATTTGACAATGGATTTTCTGCGTTAACCAAAATCAAATAATTTGCCTGCGCAGGTGGTTCCACCGTTTTGGATTCCACCAACGAATCCGTTAATGAAATCGTCGTCGATGGTGCGATGTTCGGTAACTGATTTTCGTGCAACGCGTAAGCGCCACCAAATCCCACTATCGCTAAAAATACGATTACGCTGATTGCGAATCGTCTCCGTCTCTGTCTGCGCCGAACAAGTCTTGCATTCAATTCTATCACCTCCGTATGTATTTCCCTAGAGCTAAAACCATTCTGACATCGAAAATCATAGTCCCGGGTAGGTTGATTCCTAAGATATTTCAAAGAATGGATGGGAACATAGAGAAGGATGCGATTCCCCATTTCAAAATCAGCTGATATACTTAAGGAAAAGGGGTGTGTTCGAGCGAAACAAAGAAAAGGGAGAATCGTATGCATACAGTAATTGAAGACTACATTGCCTTGCAAGACGAAAGTGTTCAGCCACGGTTACGAGAGATTTACGCCGCAATCAAATCTGTTCTGCCGGATGCAATGGAGAAAATCTCGTGGCAGATGCCGACATTTTGGCAAGGACAAAATCTTATCCACTTTGCGCCTGCCAAAAATCATATCGGCATTTATCCCGGCGGAGAAGCGGTAAGTGTGTTTGCCGACAAGTTAACCGAATACAAGACAAGCAAAGGCACGATACAACTTCCAAATAGCAAACCGCTGCCACTTGAGCTTATCAAAGAGATTGCCACATGGTGTGGTGAAACAAATAGTAAAAAAAGATAGCCACTGCGGTCATGGAGATTCATAAGCAATCCATGTTATACTGGTTTTACAATGTCTACAATCACGGTTACAAGCTTAACATTTGCATATGAAGGAACTCCGGATAACGTCTTTGAAGATGTTTCCTTTCGTTTTGATACAGACTGGAAGCTCGGATTTGTCGGGCGAAACGGGCGTGGCAAAACGACGTTTCTGAAACTCTTAATGAAAGAGTACCCGTACAGAGGAAAGATTGACACCCCATGTTCATTCAGTTATTTCCCATTTTCCGAAGTTAACGAGCAAGGCTCTGCGGTTGACGCGGTAGATAGCGTAATACCGGATTATGAATTCTGGGAATTGTGTCGTGAAGTCAATCTCCTTGGTCTTTCCGAAGAAAAATTATTTCTTCCTTACCTTGCCCTCAGCCAGGGAGAACGCATTAAAATTCTCATCGCTGCCCTCTTTCTTTGCCAGAACAGCTTTCTGTTGTTAGACGAACCGACGAACCACTTAGACGCAGAAGGAAGAGAAACGCTGCAAGCTTATTTGAAAACGAAAAAAGGATTTTTGATTGTCTCGCACGACCGCAACTTGCTTGACGCAGTTACGGATCATACGTTATCCATCAATCGCGAAAACATCGAGATTCAAAAAGGTAATTTCTCGCAGTGGTTCGAAAACAAAGAACTGCAAGATAACTTCGAGCGGAGCGAAAACGAAAAACTCAAGAAAGATATATCAAGATACAAGGAAGCGGCTCGGCGAACATCCACATGGTCCGATAAGGTCGAGGCGACAAAGTACGGTAACGGTCCGGTCGATCGTGGTTTCATCGGAGCGAAGTCCGCAAAGATGATGAAGCGAGCAAAAAGTGCCGAGTCGCGATTTGAAAAAGCTGCCGAACAAAAAACGCAATTGCTTCGGAACATCGAGACAATCGGAAGCTTAAAACTCTCTCCGCTACATTTCCACAAGGACACACTCGTAAACATCTCGGGGCTGTCAATCCAATATGATGACACACCTGTACTGTCCGAATTTGATTTGCAAATAAAGCAAGGTGACCGCATCGCGCTGCAAGGCGGCAATGGATCGGGAAAATCGAGCATTCTCAAAATTCTTGCAGGAGAGGACATCCCTCACACAGGCACGGTGCATGTTTCATCCGGACTCATTATTTCGTATATTTCTCAGGACACATCATTTTTGGCAGGCAGTCTTCCCGAATTTGCGGCAAGCACCGGTGTCAATCGAACTCTCTTGACGACAATTCTTCGCAATCTCGGATTCGAACGAAATCACTTCGAGAATAACTTGGCGGAATTCAGCGAAGGACAAAAGAAAAAAGTCCTTCTTGCAAAAAGTTTGTGTGAAGCAGCACACCTTTACATATGGGATGAGCCACTCAATTATATTGACGTGCTTTCGCGGATGCAAATTGAAGACGTTCTTCTGAAATATGAACCGACGATGCTTTTCGTAGAGCACGATCGCTTTTTCAGCGAGCGTATCGCCACATCTTATTGCAACTTGTAAGAGGAAGCCTAGACCTTTTCTATTTACGATTTCAACTCACGATTTCTCAAATGGGATGATTTAACATTATCGTTTTATTATGTCACATGAGGCTATGTTTGACTTTGGAAAATTTTTACCATATAATGATTTTCACTATAGAAATAGGCTCTATTTATATCGCAACGGAGTAAACAAAATGGTGTTCAGACAAAGGCTTTATAGCTGGAAGAATATGGAAATGGGGGGGGGCGCTCTCATAAGACCCTAAAATTTTCTCACCCGTTCTTGTTCAATTTCCAATGCTTTGAAACATTTTAATCGTACAGTCCACAATTTTTAATTGTGGATTTTTTTGTGCGTTGTCGGAGTAATCAATTTGAGGACAGCAGGGATGAGCAAGGTTTCGCCGGAATTCATAGACCAGATGAAGTGTCTGTACAGCGAAGACGCACTGCGTTTCTACGCCGTGCCCACGGACATGCGCGCACCGCTTCCGGAAGAAACACCGCTTGTCGTACCCTTGCCAACGCAGCAAACACAGGTATATGCCGAAAACCCTGTAACGTCCCATTCCGGTCGAGAAGGCAAAAGCAGACGCCTGCGCTCCTGCATCGTCGGTTTCTTCTTCTATCTTTTCCTCGCGGTTTCGCTACTTCTCGTATATACCTTTGCAGGAACGGGCAGCGGTCCGCCCCGCCATATCCTCGGCTGGACGGCGATGACGGTATTGACCCGCAGTATGCAAAGTGAAATCCCCCAGGATTCCCTCATCGTCACCTATCACTGCGACCCCGCGCAGCTCAAGGTGGGCGACAATGCCACCTACTTAATCAGTGAAACCACAACGATTACCCATAAAATCATCGCCATTGAAACCGGTTCGGA
>JAITTH010000156.1 GCA_031287295.1 Eubacteriales Family XIII. Incertae Sedis bacterium | reverse complement strand
GAAGACGGCGGGGTCATTGTTCTGGAGTTGGACCCGGATGTTGCTCCGGTGACGACAGAGAATTTTTTAAAGCTTGTGAATGCCAACTTTTATGACGGGCTCACATTCCACCGTGTGATAAAAGGGTTTATGATTCAGGGCGGTGACCCACTTGGTAACGGAACAGGCGGATCAGACGACAAGATTGAAGGAGAATTTTCCTCGAATGGACATTCAAATTCGATCAGTCACGTACGTGGCGTCATCAGTATGGCGCGTTCGGCCAACAAGAATTCCGCCAGCAGCCAATTTTTCATTACGAATGAAGATGCGACGTTCTTAGATGGTGATTACGCATCGTTTGGACACGTCGTGAGTGGGATGGATGTTGTCGATCGCATTTCCGATGTGAAGACAGATACAAATGACAAGCCCTTAGAACCGGTTGTCATTCAGAGCATTCGGCAAGTCTAAGCAATTCCTTTTCGCGTAAGCTAACCCCTTTAGCTCATTGATTCGCAAGGATAGATTTCTCTCTTTGCGAATTTTTTTATGCTTCAATCGATGTTTTGTTTCTTGATTCCTGCAGCGACGAGTCCATTGAGTAGGGAGAGGATTCCGGCGATCAGGAAGACGTATTCCGGTCCCCAGATTTCCCAAACGGTTCCACAAAGAAATGCGCCGACAATAGCGACAACGTGATCGATGGCCATGCCAAGCGAAAGTGAAGGTGTTACATCTTCCGGTGTAATGGCAATGGAGCGCATATAGATGGAACGAACCATGTAAAACTGCGCCGACATGCGATCGATGATGTTCAGCAAGTAGACCATCATCATGGAAAATCCGGTCAAAATAACAACATTTTCTGTAATCCATTTGCTTAAAAAACCATAGGCAACATAGACGGAAATGAATGCCAGTGCTTCCGCAATCATAATTCTACGTACGCCAAACCGGTCGATGAGCTTTCCGACAAGCGGAATGAAAAAGATGCCGATGAAGGAGCCGATTACCGCGAGGATTGAAATGGTATCGGCGTGGAAATCGAGCAGTTCAATGAGCACCCATGGACTGAAGACGAGCATGATTTGTTTGCGCCCTCCATACAAGGCACAGATCATATAATATCTCAGATATTCGCGTCGAAAGACCAGCTTGGGACGCTCTTCTTTTTTTTGTACGGCTTCGGGAAGATGGCGCGTGAGCATACCATTCAGGATGGCGATGATGATGAAGCAAATGGCACTCAAGAGAAAGACGAGGACGGGGGTCTCAAAGTCAAAGAAACCGAAACGGAATCCGAAGAACGTAATCACGCCTGCGACCATGAGAAAAGCCATGCGGACGCTGTTCAATTTTCCGAGGACACGTCCCATGTTTTCTTGCTTGGAGAGGGAAAGACCGATGCTGTCGCCCAATGGAATGTACATATGCTGCCCGAGTGAATAAATGAAGATGAATATGCACATTAAGAAAAAGGAGGGACGAAAGAGACCGAGAATGAGCATTCCGACAGCACACAGGCATTGTGCCACGATGGCGGTACGAACATTGCGGAGAAAAGAGAGTGCTGCAATGACAAAGGTCGCGACGATGCCCGGGAGTTCTCGTGGAAATTCAATGAGTCCCCGTTGCTGTGCGCCTACCCCATAGGCTTCTCGGAAAAAATTGGCAAGAATAGAATCGGAGAGACCAAGGGCGAAACCGACGACGGCAGCGGAAAGAACGCAGAGAAACATCGCGCGGTTTTGGTTAAATTCGGCGTTTGTTGGTATTCGCGTATCGTTCATTTAGAATAAATCCACAAAACGATTCCAGACACCGGTGAAGCCCGTTGCTTCCTCATTTTTTTCTGTCGATTGTGACGTAGTGGTATCTTCTGTGCTCGGTTCAGCGATTTGGATGGGGGCGGTCTTTATGACAAATTGTACAGAAGTTGTGTTTTGATTTTTTTCGGACAAAAATGAGGTTGGGGGAATCTCTTTTTCGGCAAGCAAATCGGTGAATTCGGTAATGCCATCTGTATATTCAATAAGACCGTTGTAAAACTCGTTATAGCCGGCTGCCAGTTCGTTGAGTCCGGATTGCAACTGTGAGAGCTGTGTCGTAAGTTGTGCTTGTAAAGCAGCGGTTTTTTCGGGAAGGCTCTGTATTCCTGCGTCGTTAAATGCGATGGATAGTTGGGTCGCCATGGAACGAAGTCCGGCGGAGATCTGCGTGAGCGAACTTGCGAACTGTGGAAGGGCAGAATCTGCAGCGGAAAAGGCGGGACGGACAGTATCATACGTTCCTTTTGCCGTAGACGCGGTGCCGTAATAGCTGTAGGCAGCGACGAGTTTATCTAATGTTGGCAGAATTGCCGGCACACTGGTTAGCGCGGCATATAGTGCATCAGCGATATCATTTGGATCAATGACGATTGTTCCGTCAGGCATACCGACGCTCATCGCCGAGTCTAAGGCGCCAAATGCCATCGTATAATTCTGCGACAATACTGCTGCGCCGGAAGCAACTTGATCGATTCCATCCGCAATCGAATGGAGTTGCTGCGGAAGTGCAAGAAGTTGAGAAAGATCAAGGTTTTCGAGTCCCATGTCTGTGTTTTGTAGCCCGGCGCGATCAAGCTCACTGACCACGGTGTTGAGCGCATCACGAATCTCTGCCGAGGCATCTGTGATCTCGGTTGTTCCGGTTTGCAGTTTTTCGATGTCTGCTTCAGAATCACCAAGAGAAAGCGAGAAGGGCACCGCAGCTATGCTTATCCCATCCATTTCAAAACCGATGACATCACAGCTGTACGTTATCTTTTGACTTTTGCCCGGCATGGTGACGAAGGTGAGAATATTGTTCGTCCCAAGTGCTGCGATTTGTGCGCTTGGCGCGGTGATGTTACGGCATCTGAGCCGATCTAATGTAACGGTGGTCTGCAACATGTAATGATCGGAAAATACCTTCATCCGTTCTGCTGTTGTGCCGACCTTTGGTTCTTGTAGGATGGTCATTTCCAGATGACCGCTTTTCCCGGCAAGTGCCTGCGGATCGATTTTTTTACCATCCAAGGTAAAAGAGATTTGAATGTTCCAGGGTAGTTCTTTACTTGTCAGATCTGCCTGATAATAGAAATCTTCCACAGATGCGGTAAAGGAAATTTCGTCTCCTGTAAGAGTGAGTTTTTCGGTGTTTGTCAGATTTGACACATTGGAATACGCGCCGTAGTCTCGGACGGTTGTGCTCGATGAATTTGGCGCTTCTGATGCGTGCAAAAGATTGACGGCATAGAGATTTTGAACCGTGCCGTCTGCTGACAGATTCGCATAGATGATCTCTTCTCGCGAATCCGAGGTAGATGTCTTGGTCTTATCGGTTTTTTCGACGGAAGAATCCGATGGACTCGTTGATTCGGTGGTCATTTTCACCGGATTGTCTACGTTTTTTTCACCATAGTTCACACCGATGGAGGGAATGCAAGTGGTGAGCAACAAAAGAAAGGTCCAGGATAGGATCCGGATCCTGTTTCGCGATTTATGTTGTCCCAACTGTAGCACTTTCATCGGATGTGGTTCTCCTTCTTGACCGTTCCTGTAAAGAAATTTGCGCGCAATGTTGTTACACGTATCCATCGATCGAGGACGATGAGCATGGTGGGGAGAAAACAGGTTGTCAAAGCAAAAGACAGCAATGTTCCCCGTGCAATCAGCATACCAAGTGCACTGACAATTCCATTGGTAGACGTAAGCCACATGGACCCACCGGCACTGATTAGAACAGCAGCGGAGATGAGAATGGAGCGAAACGAGCTTCCAAGGGCATCGCGTGCCGCTTGTTTTTTCGGTTTTAGCTGACGTTCTTTCAAATAATGATCTGTATATAGTATAGCATAATCCACAGTAGCGCCAAGTTGAACCGCGCTCACGATGAGATAGCCGATATACGATAAAGGACTGTTGAAGAAATAGGAATAAGACATACTGATCCAGATGGATGTTTCGATGGTCAGCAAGAGAAGAATCGGAAGCGTAAGCGAACGAAACATGAGTAGGAGTACGAAGGCAATAGAGACAAGTGCAATGATTGTGGTGATGCGATTGTCGGAAACGACCACATTCTTCACATCATATAAGGTAATGCTCTCTCCTGTCGAATAGGTAGTATCATAATATTTGCTGCACGTTTCACGAATCTTTTCCACAAGTGCGAATGCTTCATCGCCTTCATCCGGTACGTCTGCATATAAAATAATGCGTGCATAATGCTCCGAGTAGAATTGGTCATGCTGGTCCTTCTCCAGAAGCTCCGGCGGAATCGCACTGCCGACTGTCTTCGCGTACGAAATAACGGATGTAATGTGCGGAAGCTCTGCCAACTCATTCGAAAGCAGAAGCTCCGTTCCGGGTTCTCCCCGCGGAACAAGAATAACGAGTGGCATAGATTTCCCAAAGACATCTTCGATGATTTCTTTGTCAACGCCCGCACGAGTTCCCGGTGCCAAATCTCCCATTCCGTAGAGGAAATTGTTACGAGCCTGTCCCAGAAATGAAGGAACAACAAGTATCATAATGATGATGATGAAGGGGATGCCCACCTTGAGCAAGGGGCGTCCGACGCCCTGCATCGGCGATAGAATCGGTTTGTGTTTTGTGCGATCAATGAACTTATAACAGCACAGGGTAAATGCCGGGAGAAAAATAGATGCGCAGAGAAGGCTGAGGCAAACTCCCTTCACCAAATTAAGCCCCATATCGAAGCCGACGCGAAAGTCCATAAAGCAGAGTGCACCAAAACCAAAGATGGTGGTAAAAGCACTCGCTGCAACCGTCGGAAGTGCCCGTTTCATCGCCTTCCTCATGGCCAAGGAGACGTCGGAAGTTTCTTTGCGGTAGGTTTGAAAACTGTGCAGAAGAAAAATGGCATAATCGAGAGACACTGCGAGCTGCATGATGGGGCTTACCGATGAAGTAATAAAAGAGATTTCCCCAAGAAGCAGATTTGAGCCCATATTGATGAATATGGCGATGGCGATGGCGAACAGATAAAGAATCGGCTCGATCCAAGAAGATGTCGATAGAATAAGAAGCAAGAGAATAAGCGGAACCACAATGAACATGGCTTTTTTCGTCTCACTTCCTGACATTTTTTGTGCGGTGTAATAGGTAACGGCCTGCCCGGAAACGGAGCCGTCGTTTCCAAGAAGTTCGTAAATGCTGTCGATGGTTGAGATCTCATCGCCCTTTTTTATGGTCATGGAAAGCAGCGCGTTGCCGTCTTTATAATACGTCTCGACGAGCGCTTTGTCCTGAACTTCGAGCGGAATACGTATGTCTACGACATCGTCAAGCCAAGTAACGCTCGAAAGGGAAGGAATCTCTTTGAGTTTTTCTTTGTACGCGAGGGCTTCGTTGATGGTAACGTTTTTCACCATCACACGTGCGTTTGCGACGGTAGCGGTGAATTCTTTTTCCATTGTCGCAATGGCTTCGGTCGAAGGTGCATTTGCAGGAAGATAATCTACAATATTGTAATTTACTTTAATGAACGGCCACATGCATAGACCAATAAGTGCAGTGGCTAAAAAGAGCATCGTCACGAGTTTCTTGTGTTGAATCAATTTTCGTAATAGGAAATCCATTTATCTTTTACACACGTCCCACGCTCTCTTCCGTAAAAGAAATTATATCATATTATTTTGCAATACGTCTGCGCCTCTGATTGCGCTTTTTCGCGAAACCGTTGTCTGCGTAGTTCTTGGACGCTTTCTTGCGCTCTTCTTTGAAGACTTTTTCCTTGAGCAGAATGGATTCGAAGGCGTTATCCATAGCCTTTGCCGTCTGCCGTCCGCTCGTTACAGGCTGAATCTGTTTGAGCGATACGAAATCTTTCGCCATGTCGAGTTTGACGAGTTGAACCTTGGAATTGGTCTTCTTGATGATGTTCCTAAATTCATAGGCTTCCTTTTGCGATACGAGTGCATAGGTGTCGCCGGTTTTTCCTGCTCTGCCCGTTCTGCCGATTCGGTGGATGTAACTGTCCGGATCTTGAGGTAGATCGTAGTTGATGACGACATCGATGTTGTTTACGTCGATGCCTCGTGCTGCGACGTCGGTGGCAACAAGCACATCGATTTTCCCGCTTCTGTAATCTGCCATGACGCGCGTTCTTTGCGCTTGACTCATATTGCCCTGCAAGGCTGCCGCTCGAAATCCGTTGCCCTCAAGGGTTCGTGCCAGTGTCTTTGCCAGATGCTTTCGGGAGACAAAGACCAAGGCAATTTCGTACCGGCTATCGCGCAGCAGTTTGACGAGGGTCATCTCCTTTTCCTTGGGTCCGACTTCCGCGTAATACTGGGTTACCGTGTCAACCGCTTTCTGTTCGCCACCCAGTTGAATCGTCTGCGGATTGATGAGATATTGCGCTGCAATCTGTCTTACCTCGGGTGGCATCGTGGCGGAAAACATGACGGTTTGGCGTTCTTTGGGCGACTGGGCCAGGATGGTATTGACATCTTTGCTAAAGCCCATATCGAGCATTCTGTCCGCTTCGTCAAGAACAACCGTCTTCAGGGTGTTGATTCGAATGGTTCTCCTCCGAAGGTGATCCATGAGTCTGCCCGGGGTTGCCACAATAATTTGCGGTCTTTTTTTGAGCGTCTTTATCTGTGTCTCAATATTTGCTCCGCCGTAGACGGCACAGATTCGAAGACCTTTTTTGTAGGTCATAAGCGCGTTAAAAACCTCGACAATCTGCATGGCGAGTTCTCTTGTGGGGCAGATGATGAGTGCCTGCACCGAGCCGTTTTCCGCATCGATGTTTTCGAGGATGGGAATCCCAAAGGCTGCGGTCTTTCCGCTGCCGGTTGGCGCAAGTACGACGACGTCCTTTCCTTCCTTCATCGGCATGATGGCTTCCTTTTGAACAGGCGTTGCCTTTTCAAAGTTCATCTTTTTGAGTCCGCGGAGTATATCCGCAGAAATATTCATTTCTTGAAACGTCACGATTTGTTACCTTTTCCTTTTTCTCAATCGACAGCTCTCGTTTGATCACATAAAAAATATCCATAGTCCAAAACGACTATGGATATTGGGTTACCCGAAATTCTTAGTCTGCGGTTCATATAGTGGTAATTATATCAGGTTTTGGTGCGTTTCTCAAATTTCCGCCTCCCATCATCATTCCCTGTATGGTTGTTGTCGCCGTTACGCTCATAAGTGCACGTTCATTCACAGAGATTTGGTAGGTCTTTCCGTTTGCGAGACCGGGAAGCATGAGGCAGAATGAGGTTACATTTGAGGTGGGGGTGAAGCTCCAAAGCCCGTCAACCTCAATTTCGCTTCCTGCACTGATCGATGCTGTGCCGTAGAGTGCCGGCAAAATTGTGCCGCCTCTATCGACATCTGTGCCATCTCCGTCGCGAGTTGCCCCGATGAATATGGCGATGGTTCCGTCCGTTACATTCAAGGTTCCGTTTGAATCGATGCCGTCGCTGGTCGAGTATAGGACGACTTCTCCTCCGGATATATCAATGGATGGCGTTTCTGTTTCTCCGACATCTATGGTTGCGTTAATGCCGTCGTCCGTGGAGTTTATGGTAGAGCTTCCCCCGCTTATGACGATATTTGTCGCCTCCATACCTTCAAAAGACTTGATTACATTGACAATGCCATCTTTAACGGTCAATGTTTCTCCTGCATGAAGGCCGTCTTTTTCGGCAGAAATATTCACGGAACCGGTGCCGGTAATGGTCAGATTGTCTTTGCCTTGTATGCCGTGTTTTGATCCGGATGTTACGGTGTTTTCACCGCGTAGCTCGATGGTCAAATTTTGCGCGATATCCGACCCGTTCCCGTCTTTCCCCAAAATTGCAGAGGCATCGGAACAGTTTATGTTTGCACCGTCTAAAATCAGCGTTACATTTTCAGCGGTAACGAGTACCTGTCCGTCAATTTCCCCGGTTATCACGTATTTTCCGTCTTCCGAAATGGTCTGATTCGGCAAAACATCAATCTCTTCGCCGTCGTCATCATTATCATAATGACCGACATCTACCGCCTCGGAAGGCTGCGTAACGGTGGTTGCATTTTCGGTTGTCTTCACCTTGGTTGCGCATCCCGTAAAAAGCAAAGTGATTGTTAAGAGCAAGGCGAATAGGAAAGGGATCTTTTTCATGTGTGTTTCCTCCTAAAAATCGCTCGTCGGCGCGTTCAGAACCAATGAAATATTTAGATTTCCGTTCCGACACCTTAGAGCATCAATGAAAGCCTTTTCATCGGCATCCGATTTCGTGGTAACTTGATAATGCAATTCATAGAGACTGCCCATATCTGCGGTTTTTACCTTAATCTGCCTGTACGTTGACGTATATTTTTGAAGAATTCCATCAAAGGCGTTTGGATAATCCAAGTTCTCAGGGACGGTAATTTTCAGCACTTTTGTAATCGACTTTGCACGACCAAATTTCGTCAAATCCAAGACAATCATCACGCCACAGAGAACTAGGGTTGCAATTGCTCCGTACAGCAGGAAGCCCATTCCGCAGCAAAGACCAACCGCCATGCTGAACAAAACGTGCGCGATGTCTTTGGGATTTCCCGGGGCACTTCGGAAGCGAATAATTTGGAAGGCTCCCGCCAAACTGAATGCCCGCGCTACGGAGTTTCCGATTAAAAGAATGATGATGGTAATGACAGAGGGCAGAATGATGAGGGTTATGGAAAAGCCAAGAGAAGGTGTTTTGGTTTCATGCGTCTTCCGATACACCAAGCTGATAACCAATCCAAAGAGTAAGGCGGCACCCATTGCGATGAGTAGATTCAACGGGGTAATTGTCGTATCGCTTGCCGCTTCGGCGAAAATAGATTCAAACATTTTCTTCCTCCATTAACCAACTTTTTGCATCTGAATTTCAGACGAAAGGATTTGTCTATACTCCGTACCGTACTTGGAGAAACTGATGGGATATATTTTGTACTCCGAAAGAAGTCGGCACAGCCACAGGGGAATATTTTCTGCGGTTTTTACTTCCATCAGCCATTTTCCGGTCGGCAGCAGCTTGCTCCCATAAATGCCCGATTCCAGGCGCAAATCGCTTCTGCGTGTTGTGATGTTTGTGTCGAATGATATTCGAAGGTCACGTTTGCCGGCGCCGAAAAACGCACGCCGTTCATACGATAAGAACAGCTGGGGTCTAAGCGTGTATTGCTGAAGAATATATTGAATTTCTGAAAGAACCTGCCTGTTTGCACCCCAAGCGGGGTGTATCGTCTCCGGCAACACACCGGAACTTAGGAAGGCATAGGATTCTTGTAAGGGCAGGGCACTTCGCCTTTTGTTGACGAGTTTACAGAACTTCTTCTTGATTTCGATATACACTTTCGAGCCTGCGTCCGGGGTTCCGTAGCTTCGTATGCGGAGTTTTTCCTTATAGTCCGGCTTCTGCAACGAAGTGCGAATCAGATGACTGTCGGGCGTGTCATAGTAGAGATTGCAGATGGGATACAGTGCGTGTTTTTTGTTGTAACTGTCCAAATCCATGTAATCTACGAGCTTGCCCTGAAGTTTTTCGTAGACATCATCATCGATCATGTACTTGTTTTCATAGCGGTTAAAAATTTCGATGGCCATTGGTTTCCTCCGGGTTCCGGCATTCCGTATACTCTAATTTATAGGATAAGTATACGGACCCCTCGTGAAATCAATTTGATGCGAATCCCCAAGTTATGTGAAAGCAACAGTTGAAATCGTTTTATTGTTTTTTCACATGAGGTTATTTTTTTAACTCAAACCAGAAGGTGCTGCCCTCGCCGACTACGCTCTCGACACCAAACTTTGCATCGTGTAATTTCAAAACATTTTTTACGATAGCGAGACCGATGCCGGTGCTGATTTTGGAACGAGAATGTTCCTTTGCTTTGTAATATCTGTCCCAAATGTGGGGGATATCATCGCCCTCGATGCCTAGACCGTTGTCCCGTACTTCGAATCTGACAAATCCGCCCAAGTCGATCAAACGTACGCGGACGGTTTTATCTTCTCCGGCATAATTGACCGCGTTGCCAATTAAATTGTACAGCACCTGCTCCATTCTGGATTTGTCGGCGAGGACGTATTGGTCGTGTGGAATTTCGGAGATAAAATGGTATCCGTCTTGCTCTGCCAATGTTTCAAAACGAGACAATACGTTTCGCACGATTTCGCTGAGATTGATGTTTTCCGTATGGATGCTTTCATTGCCGGACTGCAAAACGGATAAATCTAAAATATCGCCGACCAAGCCTTCAAGGCGTGTCGTTTCTGCTCGAATAATGGAAAGATGTCGTGCACGGCTCTCAGGGTCGTCGCCGGAAACTTCTTCAATCATTTCTGTGTAACCCTTAATCATGGTCAGCGGTGTTCGCAAATCGTGGGAGATGTTGGCAATCAATTCCCGCCTCAGGGCTTCCACTTTCGAGAGTTCTGTCGCTGTAAAATTTAATGTTTCCGATAGGGCGTCAATCTCCGCATAATCGCCTTTTTCAAAGCGAACCTCGTAATCTCCCGTAGCGAGGGTTGTGGCAGATTTCGTAATTTTTGTGATGGGTCTCGCTAATTTTCGAGAAATGAAAAATGCGACGACAAACCCTGCAATCACGGTGATGATTGTAATGTAAATAAGTTGGGATCGCAAAATTTGAATGGTTGCGTCTAAGGGTTCTATCGGTGTACTGATGTATAGAACGACGTCCTCAAACTGCCTGCCATAAATAAAGCTTTGCGCGGAAAAATTTGGTTGTGTCACAGTATAAGAAATGGAAGCTTCTTTGCTCTCAGATAATTTGTTCAAAAAGTCGTTATAATCCATGGGCAATCCGCGCTTATTCCCGCCACCTTTTCCGGGACCTTTGTCGATGTTGCCGAATTCGCCACCCGGACCATGTTCATCGGATGTGTAAAGCAATGTTCCGTTTTGGTCCGTCACATAAACCAAAAGTGAATTGGCATAGGCAAGTCGATCAATCGTTTGGGTGAAATCGGATTGACCGTACTCTTTTCGTATTTCATCTGCCGCTGCCGCAACGGATTTTTCTTTCATTCCATGGTAAAAGCTGCTTAAAAATACGGTTTGCAGGCTCCAAATCAAAATCAAAATGGCGACTGCAAAGACGGTGAAATAGAACCAGAGCTTTATGCTTAAACTTTTCTTGTTAAATTTCAAGTTTGTATCCCACCCCTCGAATCGTAACAATATAGTCGCGATATTCACCCAGATTGCTTCGGAGCATTCGTATATGCGTGTCAACGGTGCGGTCTTCCCCGATAAATTCATATCCCCACACGGCGTTCAGCAATTGTTCGCGAGAAAAAACGATGTTCTTGTTGATTCCCAAATAGTAAAGCAAATCATATTCTTTGGGGGTTAACGCTACTTTTTCATCATCGACATATACGTTCCTGCCGAGTGCATCGATGCGGACGTTTCCAAGCGTCATGGTTTTTTGCGTGGTATCTTCTGCGCTTGATGTGCTGCGGGCGATAATGGCATTCGCGCGCGCCATCAATTCTTTGGGTGAAAAAGGTTTGACAACGTAGTCGTCAATGCCCACCTCAAAACCGAAGAGTTTATCGTATTCTTCGCCACGCGCGGAGAGCATGAGAATCGGGATTTTTTTGTATTTGCGAATTTCCTTACAGGCAGAAAAACCATCCATCTTCGGCATCATCACATCCATAATGACAATGTCAAAATCGTTTTCTTTGCAAAGATTTACAGCTTCCATCCCATTTTCGGCTTCGGTAACCGTGTGCCCGA
Source organism: Eubacteriales Family XIII. Incertae Sedis bacterium (assembly GCA_031287295.1). Classification (GTDB taxonomy): domain Bacteria; phylum Bacillota; class Clostridia; order Peptostreptococcales; family Anaerovoracaceae; genus JAISTV01. The sequence goes on along the minus strand of JAITTH010000156.1, from coordinate 1,098 downwards.
TGAATTCGGCGTATTCACGTACGAGTGAGCGGATGTTTTCTTCATCGTCAACCATTAAGATATTGTACATGTAAGGTTCCTCCAAAGCGCATGGTTTACTGCTCCATAAATTAGGAAGGGTTTGTCTATTCGGGCAGCCCCTTTTATAAGGTAGAGTGGATTGCTCGAACTCGCCTCTACCTTGAAGTGTAATAAGTGTAACATGAGAATATGTATGCCATGTCACAGCAATTGCGTATTTGTGTGAAAACGCATTGACGACGGGTGTTTTAGACATCCGATTTTTTGATTTGGCTCAAATCAAACGGTGTTTGCCGGTGAATCGCCGTGGCTTTTGGATAGCTGCCGAGTTTGAAGGCGAGAATAATGCCGATAAGTGCAACGATAGAGACGCCGATGCCGGTGGACAAAAAACCTGCACTGCCCGCAGCGTTTATCGATGCGCCCGAGGCGGCGCTTGTGGATGTTACCAAGGCATAGACGCCTGTGAATACCGAGGCCCCGATGCAACCGGCAATCTGAAATCCTGTACTCAAAACCGTGACACCATGCGGATTTTCCTCCGGGGCAAGATGAGAAAGTGCGAGGCTTTGCGCCGGACCGATGATGAGCGCCGAGCCACCGATGACAGGAATATACAAAATTGCCAATAGCCATACCGAACCACCGCCGATGAAAAGCGACAAGGTTATGCTGAAAATACATACCAATGCGAACCCGACGGGGAGAAGAACTTTTGCACCATGCTTGTCGTACACGCGCCCGGCAAGAGGCGAAAGGATGCAGCATAGGGCGATTGCCGGAAATAGAATAAAGGATGCAGAGAAAGACGACACGCCCATGACGCTTTGCATGAAGATCGGAATGATGATATTCATGGCAAACATCGTGATGAGAGACAGCATATTGATGATGACGCCGATTCTGAAGGGTTTGACTTTGAGTGGTGCAAGGTCGATCAATGGTTGCGCAAGCTTGCTTTGACGCTTCACGAACAGAATTAGGAAGATGATTCCAGTTATGACACCGGCGATGTCAAGGACGATGCTTCCTGCGAATATCGTGGATACACCATATAGAATCCCTATGAGTGCGATT